>NZ_JBFAXI010000020.1:0-111368 GCF_040680735.1 Streptomyces sp. NPDC051987
CCACCGCCCCGCGCCCGGGGGGGCCTCCGCGCCCCACGGCGGCACGGTGGCCGGGCCGGACCCGGCCGCCACCGCGAGCACGAACCCGGCGACCGCCGCGACGCAGACGGACACGCCCACCAGCACCCCGTCCGACGCCCCGTCGGACACGCCGGGCCCAACGGACACGGCGGCCCCGTCGGACACCCCGGCCCCGTCCGACACCCCGTCGGACACCCCGGCCCCCTCCGACTCGCCTGCCGGTGCCCCGGTGTTCGGCACCGTCGGATCCGACCCTTCCGACACCGGCTTCCTGACGGTCGCCGTCTCCTCCGACTCGGCGGTCACCGAGGTGTCCGCCCAGCTGACCGAGGTGCACGGCACGGACCCGGCGACCGTGGCGGTCACCGGCTTCACGCTCGTCTCCGGCACACCGCAGGACGGCGTCTGGCGTTCGCCGCGCATGTCGCACCTGCCCTCGTACGGCACGTACGACGTGACGGTCAGCGCCCAGGACAGCGACGGCGACAGCGCCTCGGCGCCGCACGTCACCACCGTGGACGTCGAGCCGAAGCCGGTCTTCGCCGACCGCGCCATCAGCCCCGACGTGCTGGACTTCGAGCACACGCACCTCAGGCTCGGCGGCCGCGTCTCGCTCTTCGACCCGATCACCGGCGACACCTCGCCGCTGGCCGGCCAGGCGCTGAGCGTGGTGGTCGACCACTACTCCTACAGCGCCGCCACCGCCGCCGACGGCAGCTACGCGATCGACCTGGTACCGCGGCTGGACGACCTGGACGGCACGTCCGTGCCGGTCTCGCTCTCCTTCTGGATCACCAACCCGGACGGCACGAGCACCTATGTGCTCGTCGACAGCAAGACCCTGTCGTTCGTGGTGAGCCCGAGCCGGATCCGGCTGGACCACTCCAGTGTGCGGATCAAGTACGGCGACAAGGTGTCCTCGTCCGGTGTCGTGGAGTACCTGTACGCCGGCACCTGGCGCCCGGCCAAGGGCATCGCCCTCGACATGAACGACTACGCCACGGCGACCAGCGGTGCCGACGGACGCTTCAAGCTCACCTACCCGTACCTGCTCTCCGACGACGGCACGTTCACCGTGGAGACCACCCAGGGCAGCTACCTGGCCAACCCGTATCTGACTCCCTCGACCGCGCAGCTCAAGGTCGACGTCGTCAACCGGACGAACATCTGCTTCTGTTCGAGCTGGATCGACGAATACTCCGACCTGCACATCCAGGGCAGCATGACCGCCAGCAACGGCAAGGTGCCGCCGAACCGGAAGCTGTACCTCCAGCAGTCGGCCGACGGCAAGTCCGGCTGGAAGTCGCTCGGCTGGTTCACCGCGAAGTCGAACGGCACCTTCGATCTCGAAGCGTACGTGGCGGTGCCGAAGGGCTACTGGCGGCTGTACTCGGCGGGGTCGTCGGACTACCAGGCCGGCTACTCCAACTCCGTGCACTTCAACCGCACCGCCACCAGGATCGCCGGCTTCAACGCCGGTCCCGAGCCGGTGCGCAAGGGCCACACCGTGACCACCACCGGCACCCTGCAGCGGCTGAGCGGTACGAAGTGGGTGGCGTTCGGCAAGCAGCGCGTCTACGTCCTCTTCCAGGCCAAGGGCAAGAAGTCCTGGACGGCGCTGGGCTCCGTCAAGACCGACTCCCGCGGCCGTTTCACCGCCCGCTTCACCGCGAAGCAGGACGGCACCTGGGTCGGCGTCTACCTGGCGTCCGGCTCCTACGTGGACGCCGAGAGCTCCCACGACTACGTGGACGTGCGCTGAGCGGAAGCGGGTCGAGGGGGGAGCGGGCGGTCCGGCCCGCTCCCCCCTCGCGCTGTCACACCTGGTAGGCCACCAGCGCCATCATCCCCGCCTCGCCGTGGTAGGCGTTGTGGCAGTGCAGCATCCACTGGCCGGGGTTGTCGGCGTCGAAGTACACGGACACCGTCGTCTTCGGCAGCACGATGGTGGTGTCCTTGCGCGGTCCGCCCGTGCCGAGCTGGTAGGTGTGGCCGTGCAGGTGCATCGGATGCCACATGTCCGTCCGGTTGACGAAGTCGAGCCGGACCCGCTCGCCCTGCCTGACCAGCAGCGGGTTCGCGGTGGGGTCGTCCATGGCGAAGCGCTTGCCGTTGATGCCCCAGTCGTACCGGCCCATGCCGCCGGTCAGCTCGACGCGATGGACCCGGTCGGCGCGCTTCGTCTCCAGCCGGACCTCGTCGGCCGCCGCCAGCTGGGCGGCGGTCAGGATCCTTCCGTCCAGTTCCCGCGGGCGGACGCCGGGCGCCGGCGCGCTGCCGGACCCGGTGCGGACCAGGGCCATGCCGCTCGCGTTCCGGCCCTCGGCGAGGGCGACGAGCGGGAAGACGCCGTCGCCGAGGGTGACCAGGACGTCGTAGCGCTCCCCCATGCCGACCAGCAGGGTGTCCACCTGCTGGTGCCGGACGGGAAAGCCGTCGGTGTGGGTGATGGTCAGCCGGTGGCCGCCGAGCGCGACCCGGTACGCCGTGTCACCGCCGGCGTTGATGACGCGCAGCCTGATCCGCTGGCCGGGCTTGCCGGTGTGGACGTCGGGGTCGGCCGGGACGCGGCCGTTGACGAGGTGGTAGGGGTACTTGACGTCGCCTGCGTCGCCGCCGAGCAGCCTGCTCTCGGCGCCCATGAGCATGAACCGCGTCGACATGCCACCGGAGCCGGACGGCGAGGCACTCGCCCCGTCCGCGCCTCCGCCGCTCATGTCCATGCCGCCCATGTCCCCGCCCCCGGAGCCCATGCCGCCCATGTCCCCGCCGTCCGAGCCCATGCCCCCCGCGCCCATGCCGCCCATCCCGTGCCTGAGTTCGGCGAAGACCTCGTCGGGGGTTCCGGTGACGCCGTCGACCCAGTCGTCGAGGACGACGACCCACTCGTCGTCGTACGACAGCGGCTCCCGCGGGTCCTCGACGATCAGCGGGGCGTACAGGCCGCGGTCGAGCTGGACGCCGACGTGCGGGTGGAAGAAGTAGGTGCCGGGGGCGTCGGCGACGAAGCGGTAGGTGAAGGTGCGGCCCGCCCGGACGGCCGTCTGCGTGGCCGGGGGCACACCGTCCATGTCGGCGCGCAGGGCGATGCCGTGCCAGTGGACGGACGTGGTGGTGCTGTCGGGCAGCTGGTTGGAGAGCTCGGCCGCGAGCGTGTCGCCGGTGGTCAGCCGGATCTCCTTGCCGGGGGTGCGGCCGCCGAAGGCCCAGCTCCTGGCCGTCACCCCGCCGCCAAGGTCGAGCATGGCGGACGCGGCGGTGAGCGTCACGTCGCGCACCGTGCCGGTGGCCTTGCGTCGCCTGTCCGTGGCGGCGACCACCTTGCTGTCGGGGCCGACCAGCGCGGTTTCGCCGGAGGAGCTGCCGGATCCGCTGCTGCACGCGGCGAGCGCCCCCGCGCCCGCGACGCCGAGCCCGGCCAGCAGGACGGAGCGGCGGTTCATGCTGTTCATGCTGTTCATGGGAGAGGTTCCTCTTCTCGGTGAGCTCGGTGTGCCCGATGAACTCGGCGAGCTCGACAAGCTGTTGACCTGGGCGCGTGCGGCAGCTCCGCCTCCCTGGTACGGGAGGCGGCAGCGGTCCGCGCAACGGCGGGCCTAGATCAGCAGCCGGGAGAGGAGGGAGAGGTCCGGCGGCGCGCGGTGCGGGATTCCGGAGGGGACGTGCCCGGCAGGGACGCGCTGAGCGAGGAAGCCCTGGACGGCGTGACGCACGGCGGACGGCGGCGCGAGCAGTTGCGGCCCGCTCACGTCCCCGGCCGAGCAGTGCTGCATGGCGGGGCCGGAGCAGGGCCCGCCGTCGTCATCGTCGTGATCCTGGCCGGGGGCCGGGGTCGGGGCGGTGGCCGAGGACGGGGCGGCCTCGGCGGGTCCGGTCCGGCCGGTCGCCGGTGCCGTCGTGTGCGTCATCCCGGGCATCCCGCCCATGGCGGTGACGGGGGCGACGGGACCGGCGGGGGCGGCCGTGTCGTGGTGGAGGAGGACGGCGAGAGCGGCGAGAAGCGCCACGACCGCGGCCCACGTCCAGCGCGTCGCGCTGCCGCGGGGGCGGCTGAGCCGCCGGCACGTCGCTTCCGTCATCGCGTTCCTCGTCCGCTGTCGTCCGCTGTCGCCTGCCAGACTCGCACTATACCGGGGAGGGGTATGCCGTCCAGTCGGTGGCGGCAGCTCCTGGGACGTTCGACCGCTGATCGCAGGTGAGCGCCGGTCGCCCCGTTCCGGTGGTGAGGGGGCTCACAGGGCCGACCGGCGGGCCAGCAGGGCCAGGACCAGCAGGCCGGGGACCATCGGCAGCCATCCCGTCAGCAGGCGGTAGCCGAGGACCGCCGAGACCGCCTCCGGTCCCGGCGCGCCGGCCGCCGTCAGCGCGAGCGCGAGCGCGGCGTCCAGCGAGCCCAGTCCGCCCGGCGTGGGCAGCAGCGCCGCCGCGCCGCTGGCGACCAGGTAGGCCATGACCACGCCGCTCGTGGGAAGACCGAGGCCGATCGCGTGGACCACGGCGACGATCACCCCGGCGTGCAGCAGCGCGAACCCGACCGACCCGCCCCACAGCGCGCAGGCCCGCGCCCGGCACTGGTGCACGTCCCGCACGTCGGCGAGGGCCCCGCCCGCCGCTCGTCTGAGGCGGCCGTTGAAGACGACCGCGAGGACACCGACCGCGGCCGCCACCGGCAGCAGGACCAGCAGGTACGGCAGCGGATGCGGGGTCCGTGCGGAGAGCCGGAGCGTGCCGGGCGACACGAGCAGGAGGGTCACGCCCAGCGCGCACCGGACCGCTGCGCCAGCGGCCGCCTTCACCGCCAGCGCCGTCGCCGAGCGCCGGGTGGAGAGCCCGCAACGGGTCAGGAACCGCAGGTTGACCAGCGTCGCTCCGGCCCCCGCCGGCAGGAGGTGGTTGGCGGCGCCGGCCGCGAACTGCGCCGCCACCAGCCGCCCCTTGGGCAGCGGCTCGACCACCGCCCCCTGCTGCGCCACGGCCGCGCACACCCAGGTGGCCAGGGCGGCGAGGCAGGCGAGCACCAGCCACTCGCCGTCGGCGGCGGCCAGCCGTTCGGTGCCGCTGTCCAGCGTGGCCCGGTGGGCGACGAGCGTCCCGCCGACGGCGGCGAGCACCACCACGGTGACGCCGAGCTGGACGTACAGGCGCCTGCCCAGAGTGATCGGCGGGCTCTCGGCCTCGGCCACGGCGGTCACCTGCCCTGCCGCGCGCCGGGCGCCAGGTACGCGCGGAGCGCGCCGACCCGGGTCACGGGCCAGGCGCGCGCGTACGCCGGCGGGCGGCTTCCCGGCCGGACGAGGACGGCGAAGGACGTGCGGTGCGCGGCGCGGGTCAGCTCGGCCAGGGTGGTGCTGGCGTCATGCCCGGCCGTCTGGGCGGAGCCGCAGCCGGCGGCGTAGGCGACGGGGACGGCGTCGTAGCCGCTGAGCAGGCACGGCGGCCGTACGCCACGGGTGTGGAGGGCGGCGGCGGTGCGGGTCCAGTCGGCGCGGGAGGCGGCGGAACTGTGCACGGTGTGCTCCAGGACGACGTACTGCACGGCCAGATGTCCTGCCAGGCCGACCGCGACCAGGCCGGCGGCCAGGACGCGCCCGGCCCGGTGGGCGGGGGCGGTGACCAGGTGGACGAGGCCGTGGGCGACGGGGAGGGCGAGCAGAGCGTAGGCGGGCAGCAGGAAGCGGGGGGCCGCGTAGCCGATGAGGAACAGGTAGGGGACCGCGGCCGTGACGGCGCAGGCCGACGGGAGGAGGACGGGCAGGGCCCTGCGGGCGCGGACGGCCACCACCGCGCCCAGGACGGCGAGGAGGGGCAGCGCGAACCACCACAGGGTCACCAGGGGGCCGGGGGCGGCTCCGGTGCAGGGCCGGCACAGGGTGCGGCCGCCGAGGCTGCGCAGCTGGTCGAGCACGGCCAGGTGCCAGCCGAGGCCGCCCTGGATGGCGGAGGCGTCGGACAGCCGCTGTGCGAGGCCGCCGTAGCTCGTGTACGCCTCGATCACCCACTCGCCGGCTCCCGCCGCCAGACCCGCGAGCAGCACGGCCAACAGGCGCGGGCGGCGCAGGGAGAGCGCGAGCAGGGGCAGCACGACGTAGACCGCGTCCGTCGGGCGCATCCCCGCCATCAGTGCCGCGCCGGCGAGGACACCCCACCAGGCCGCCCGGTCACGGGGGTTGGCGCGGGCGCGCAGGAAGCAGCCGACGCAGGCCAGGGCGCCGACGGCGACCCAGTAGTTGGGCATGGCCTGGGGGCCGTAGAACAGCGTCACCCACAGTGAGGCGAACAGGCCGCCGGCCAGGGCCAGGACGGCGGGTGCGAGGTGCCCGCGCCAGACGCGCAGGGCGAGGTACAGGGCGAGGCCGGAGAGGACGGCCAGGTAGATCCGGAGCAGGACGGTGGAGTCGGACCAGGACGCGATCGGGGCGACGAGGAGCGAGATGCCGCGGGAGCGGGGCGCGCTGAAGTAGGCGGCGGGCACGTCGCCGCTGACCTGGCTGACGTAGACGGCCTCGTCCCAGCCGAGCCCGAGGTCCGGCCGTACGAGGACGAGTTGGGCGAGCGTGAAGGCGCCGGCGACCATCCCGAGCCAGGGTTCACCTCGCGGCCGCCGCGGCCGGACGGCCTGCGCGGGAAGACGGGTGCGGGGCACACCGGTCGTCGTGGCGTTCGCGCCGTCGGCCATCGCACACCTCACCTCGTCGCACGCCGCACAGTCGGACCCTCCTGCCACGGACAGGAGAACAACCCACCCTACGACTTGTAGGGTGAGAGGGGAGTGAGAAGACACTCATCACCCCGTCTACGCAACCACCCGACGACACCCGCCCACAACGCCCGGCGCCGACCGAGGGACACGGGCCGAGGGACACGGGCCGAGGAGCGGCGGGCAGCGGCCGCCGGGCACCAGACTGCTGGCAGCGGGCAGGGGCGACCAAGTGCCTGCGGCAGGAGGCGAGTGGCGGCTGGTGAGCGACGGACAGCAGGCGGCAGGCGACGCCAGACGCCACCGGGCGGCGGGCAGCAGGCAGCGGCCGACGGCCGGCCCAAAGACGCGTGTGGGCAGTCGGCCGGCCCAAGGCGGGCGGCCCAAGGCGGGCGGCCGGCGGCCCAAGGTGCGCGGCGGTTGTAGGGGCGAGGGGGTGTTCATCAGGTGGTGCCTGGGCGGGCGATGCCGTGGTCGTAGGCGAAGATGACGGCCTGGACCCGGTCGCGGGCGCCGATCTTGGCCAGGACGCGGCCGACGTGCGTCTTCACGGTGGACTCGGAGACGACGAAGCGGGCGGCGATCTCGCCGTTGGTCCAGCCCTTGCCGATGGCGACGAGGATCTCGCGCTCGCGTTCGGTGAGGGAGGCCAGACGTGGGTCCTCGGCCTGGCCGCCCCTTCCGTCGGGCACGTGCCGGGCGTACTCGTCCAGGATGCGGCGAGTGAGGGCCGGCGCGATCACCGCGTCGCCCCCGGCGACCGCGCGGATCCCGGCGAGGAGTTCGTCGGGGCGCGCGTCCTTGAGGAGGAATCCGCTGGCTCCGGCCCGCAGGGCGGCGTGCACGTACTCGTCGACATCGAAGGTGGTCAGCACGAGGACCCGGGAGCGCCCCCCGGCCTCGGCGATCCGGCGGGTCGCCTCGATGCCGTCCATGCCGGGCATCCGTACGTCCATCAGCACGACGTCGGGACGGAGTTCGGCGGTCCTGCGCACGGCCTCCGCACCGTTGGCGGCCTCCCCGACCACCTCCGTCTCGGGCATGGAGTCGAGCAGCACCCGGAAGCCGTAGCGCTGCAGCTGCTGGTCGTCGACGACGAGCACCGTGGTCACCGGGCGCCTCCCCGCGGCGCCAGGTCGAGCGCCGCCTCCACCGCCCAGCCCCCGTCGGCCGCCGGTCCGGCGCTCACCGTCCCCCCGTACAGCGCCGCTCGTTCGCGCATGCCCACCAGTCCGTGTCCTTCCTCGTTCCATGGTCCGGGACCCTTGGCCTGACCGTTGTCGCGGATCCGGATGACGAGCCGGTCGTCCCCGACGGCGACCGACAGGCTCACCCGAGTGCCGGCACCGGCGTGCTTCAGGGTGTTGGTCAGGGCTTCCTGGACGATGCGGTAGACCGTCAGCTGCATCCCGCGGTCCAGGGCGTCCACCTCGCCGACGGTCCGGTAGACGATCTCCAGGCCCGCGGTGCGTACGCCGTCGCACAGCGCCTCGATGTCGGCGAGGCCCGGCTGGGGGCTGAGTTCGGGCGCCTGGCGGGCGCCGTCCGACGCCTCGCGCAGCACGCCGAGCACCCGGCGCAGCTCGCCGAGGGCCGTGCGGCCGGTGTCGCCGATGAGCCGCAGGACCTCCTTGCCGCGTTCGGGCGCGGTGTCGGTGGCGTACGCGCCGGCGTCGGCGAGGGTGATGATGACGGACAGGTTGTGGCCGACGATGTCGTGCATCTCGCGGGCCACCCGGGCGCGTTCGGTGGCGGTCGCGAGCCTGATGCGCTGGTCGCGTTCCGTCTCCAGCCGCGCGGCCCGCTCCCGCAGCCCGGCGAGCTGCGCCCGCCGGGTGCGCACCATCAGGCCGACGGCCAGCGCCGCGGTCGCCGTGCTCAGCAGGAAGAAGAGGGCGTCCCAGACGGAGACGGCCGGCGAGACCCGCACCGCGACCAGCACCAGACACGCCGTCATCACCGCGGCGGCCCACGGCAGCCGGCCCAGCCGCCCGTGCAGGGCCAGGCTGTACAGGGCGACGAACAGGGCGACGTCCGCGCGCAGCGCGGCATACAGCGACCACTGCAGGACGAAGACGGCGGCGATGGCGACGAAGGTGGCCATGGGCCGGCGCCGCCGCCACAGCAGCGGCAGCACCAGGCCGGCCTGCAGCGCCAGCACGGCCGCCAGCGGGAGGTGGGTGAAGGCGAACTGGAACCTGGGCCGGGAGTCCCCGTCGCCGCGCCCCGCGCCGCCGTGGTGCAGCAGGTCCGGCAGGCAGAACATGAGGAAGACCAGCGCCGCGACGGCGGTGTCCAGCACCCAGGGGTGGGCGCGGTCCGCCTGCCGCAGCCGCTGGCCGGCCCGGGTGAACCGGGCGGCCAGCGGTCCCGCCGCGCCGGAGCCCCCGGCGGAGGTGGTCGTCGTCAAGGTGGTCACCCGCCCATGGTGCAGGGCGTCAGACGTCGCTGCGCACCAGCCGGTACGCCGCCCCCGCCAGTGCGAGCACCGTCCAGCCCAGGAAGACCAGCAGTCCGGCGCCCGGCGACAGGGTCGTGGAGTCGTGCGTGAGGGCGAACATCGACTCGCCCGCGTTGGACGGCAGGTAGGGGCTGATGTCGTTCTGCCAGGAGCTGGGCAGCAGCGAGATCAGGCCCGGGACCAGCATCAGGGCGGCGACCAGGACCGAGATGCCGCCGGCCACCGACCGCAGCAGGGCGCCCAGGGCGGTGCCGATGACGCCGACCAGGCCGAGGTAGAGCCCGGCGCCCAGCAGGCTGCGGACGACGCCCGCGTGCGAGAGGCCCATGGCGGCGGGCGTGCCGGACACGATCTGGCTGCCGAACAGGAAGGCCACGAACGCCCCCAGCGTCGCCACCACCAGCGCGACCAGCCCGAACACGGCCGCCTTGGACCACAGCACGGGCAGCCGGCGCGGTACGGCCGTGAGCGTGGAGCGGATCATCCCGGTGGAGTACTCCCCCGCGGTGACCAGCACGCCGAGCACGCCGAGGGCGAGCTGGGCGAAGTTGGTGCCGAAGAGGGACAGGCTCACGGCGGTCGCGGTGGCGAAGTCGCGGTCCTGGCGCGGAGAGCCTACGCCCGACTTGTAGTGGTTCGCGGCGATGAGCCCGAAGGCGACGAGGAAGAGCAGGCCGAGGCCGAGGGTGATCCAGGTCGAGCGGAGCGACCACAGCTTGGACCACTCCGAGGCGAGCACGCGCCGGCCGGTGACCCGGTAGGCGGGCCGGGGCGGGGTGGCCTGGGGCGCCTCGACGGGCGCGGTGAGGGTGCTCATGCCGCACTCCCCTCGGTGACGCGGCTCTCGATGCCGGTCGTCGAGCCGTGGTACTCCACGGCATCCCTGGTCAGGTTCATGAACGCCTCCTCCAACGACACCGTGCGCGCGGTCAGTTCGAACAGCGCGATCCCGTGCTCGGCCGCCTTCAGGCCGATCTCCCGGGCGCTGAGCCCGGTCACCTGCAACTCCTCGGAACCGGCCCGGCCGGTGATGCCCACGCCGGGTCCGGCCAGGACCTCGCGCAGCCGGGCCGGGTCCTGGGTGGCCACCTGCACCGTGTCGCCGCCCGCCTCCCGGACGAGGTCCGCCACGGTGGTGTCGGCCAGCAGCCGACCGCGCCCCACGACGATCAGATGGTCCGCGACCAGGGCCATCTCGCTCATCAGGTGCGACGACACGAACACGGTCCGGCCCTCGCCGGCCAGGGCCTTCAGCAGGTTGCGGATCCACAGGACGCCCTCCGGGTCGAGGCCGTTGACCGGTTCGTCCAGCATCACGGTCTGCGGATCGCCCAGCAGCGCCGCCGCGATGCCGAGCCGCTGCCCCATGCCGAGGGAGAACGCGCCGGCCCGCTTCCTCGCCACGCTGCCGAGGCCCGCCAGTTCGATCACCTCGTCGACCCGGCGGCGCGGGATGCCGTGGGTCAGCGCGAGCGCCAGCAGGTGGTTGTAGGCGGAGCGGCCGGGGTGGATCGACTTCGCCTCCAGCAGCGCCCCGACCTCCTGCAGCGGCGCCCGGTGCCGGTCGTAGCGCTGCCCGTTGACCGTGACCGAACCGCTGGTCGGGGCGTCGAGCCCGACGATCATGCGCATGGTGGTGGACTTCCCGGCGCCGTTGGGCCCCAGGAACCCGGTCACCGTGCCCGGCTGCACGGCGAAGTCCAGCCCGTCGACGGCCGTCTTCTCGCCGTACCTCTTGGTCAGCCGCTGTGCGTCGATCATGCGCGTCCCTTCCTGTCGGAACCGGCGCCCGCCTGTCGCCCTCGACGCCTCACCGACCACGCTAAGAGGCGAAACGCCCCGATTCGGTGGTACCGCGGACTGATCCACGCCCGCCGGGTCGTACCGCGGTACTACACACCGCTGCACCTGCGGTCGCACCGGCCGACCCACGGCGCCCGGCTCACGCCGCCGACGCACGAACGGCGACGGCGAAGGGGCGGCGGCGAAAGGGCGGCGACGATGTTCAGGCGGCGATGTTCAGGCGGTGGTGATCAGGCCGCGGTGTTCAGGCGACGGCCGTGGCCGGAGCCGGTTCCAGGTGGTGCGCGCGGAACCGGCCGCGTCGCTGCAGGGGGCGCTCGACGAGGGCGTACGAGGCGAGGGCCGCGGCGAGCGTCGCCGCGAGGCCGGTGGTGAGGAGCCCGTCGCCGCGCACCCCGAGATCGGCGAGCAGCCGCAGGACGGGGTAGTGCCAGAGGTACATCCCGTAGCTGAGGTTGCGCCCGGCCCAGGCGGGCGCGGCCAGGGACAGCAGCCGGGCGGCCCACGCCCGCGGGCACAGCTCCAGCGCGGCCACCGCGCAGGCCGACAGGACGGCCGCGGCCAGGAACCCGGCCGTGTACCAGACGGGACGCCATCCGCTCGGCTCGGTGATCGGGATCCGCCAGGCGATCAGCGCCAGCAGCGCGAGCGCGGGCCCGCAGAGCCGTCCGGCCCAGCGGCGCAGCAGCGCCAGGCGGGGGTCGTCGGCGCGCAGCCGGGCCAGGACGAGCGCCAGCAGAGCGCCGACGAGGAGCTGGTCGGCGCGGGTGTCGGGGCCGTTGTAGATGCGGTGCGCCGCCGTGGGGTCCCAGAGCACCGTCCGCCAGAGCACCGGCAGGACGCACAGCGCGGCGACCCAGCCCAGCACCGCGCGGGCCGTCAGGTGCCGCAGCAGCGCCAGCAGCAGGAGCGGCCAGAGCAGGTAGAACTGCTCCTCCACCCCCAGGGACCAGGTGTGACCGAGGGGCGCGGTGAGGTCCGAGTACGTCCCGGCGTCCCCGGCCCGTACGAGATTGACCACCGACCCCGCGGCCAGCACAGCCGACACCCACGCCCCGTCGAACAGCGGCAGCGGGAACACCAGGCTCAGCAGGACGGTGACCGCGCACATCACCAGCAGGGCCGGCATCAGCCGCAGCCAGCGCCGCCGGTAGAACGACCGCAGGTCGATCCGGCCGGTACGGGCGTACTCGGCGACCAGCAGCCGGGTGATGACGAAGCCGCTGATCGTGAAGAACACGTCCACGCCCACCGAGCCGCCGGGCAGCAGGTCCGGCTCCACGTGGTACACGATCACCAGCACCACCGCGACCGTCCGCAGTCCGTCCAGCCCCGCCACCCGGCCGCGACCCCGCGCCGCCGGCGAGAAGCCCCGCGCACCGCGCCGCCCACCGCGACCGCCGTCACCGCCCCGGCCGTCACCGCCCCGCCCGCCGCCTCCGTGCGGTCGCGTCGACGGCGCGGCGACGGCGGGCGACGTCGCCCGCGCCACCGCGCTCTGCTCCGCGGGCTCGGCCGCCGTGCTCCGGTACAGGGTGCTCATGATGGCCGCGTCTGCCCAGGCGCGCCGGACTCACACACCCCGGGAGCCTGAGCAGTCGTCAGGGGCCCGGCCCGGCGATGTGGCCTGAACTCTGCGCCTTTGGCCAGAACCAGTACCGTTTTCCCAGCGTCGTACGGCATGTGTGCCGATGGCCAGACCTGTGGGGGGACCACATGAGCGCCGAGATCTACTTCAGCAACAACTACCGGGACCTGTGCGAGCGGAACGGGACCGGGGCCGGCTTCCAGTTCGAGTTCTCCTGCGCGCGCTGCTACGACACGTGGCGCTCGCCGTTCGAGCCGTACGCCGGGGAACGGGCGGCCACCTGGCTCCGCAAGGGCGTCGACGTGGCCTGGGGGCTGCTCGGCCGCACCGGCACCGGGCTGACGTCGGCGGCCGACGGCCTGGCCGGGGCCGGTTACGGACGGTCCCGCGACGAGGCGTTCCAGCGGGCGATCAACAACGCGCAGGGGCACTTCAACCGCTGCGCACGCTGCACCGACTACGTGTGCGGCCGCTGCTGGAACGCGGCCCAGGGCCTGTGCCTGCGCTGCGCTCCGGACACGGCGGCCGAGGCGATGGCGGCCCAGCAGCGCGGCCTGAACGACATGGCCTCGCAACGGGCGTACGCGGCGGGGCAGCAGGCCGGGCAGAGCTACGACCCCACCACGCCCCGCCAGCTGGTCTGCCCGAACTGCCGCACCGAGACCCACGGCGCCGCCTTCTGCTCGGGCTGCGGCCACCGACTGGCCCAGTCCGCGACGTGTTCCTCCTGCTCCGCCGTGGTACCCGACGGTGCGGCCTTCTGCCCGGGATGCGGTGCGCGCAGGTAGCGGACCGGCGGGGTGTGCGGGGTGTGCGGGGTGTGCGGGGTGTCCGGGGTGCGCCCTGGCCCCACTGGCCTCATACCCTCAGGGGGTATATAACCTGAGGGTCACGGCCGGCTGCGGAAGGTGGACACCATGCATGCGATCGGGCACGCGCTCGCCATCGCCGGGTCGATGACCTGGGAGATCACCTGGGCCCTGATCCTCGGTTTCGCCCTCTCCGCGATCGTGCAGGCCGTGGTGCGCCGGGAGACGGTCGTCCGGCTGCTCGGGGACGACCGGCCCCGTACGCTCGCGCTGTCCGCGGGGCTCGGCTCCGCCTCCTCGTCCTGTTCCTACGCGGCCGTCGCCCTCGCCCGCTCCCTGTTCCGCAAGGGCGCGGACTTCACGGCGGCCATGGCCTTCGAGATCGCCTCCACCAACCTGGTGATCGAACTCGGCGTGATCCTCGCCCTGCTGATGGGGTGGCAGTTCACCGCCGCGGAGTTCGTCGGCGGGCCGATCATGATCGTGGTGCTCGCCGTGCTGTTCCGGGTCCTGCTGCGGGAGCGGCTGCTGCGCGGGGCCCGGGAGCAGGCCGAGCGCGGCGTGGCGGGCTCCATGGAGGGGCACGCGGCGATGGACATGTCCGTCGGCGGCGAGGGCGGTTTCGTCCGCAGGCTGCTGTCCCGGAACGGGTTCACGTCCGTCTCCCACATCTTCGTCATGGAGTGGGCGGCGATCCTGCGCGACCTGGTGGTGGGGCTGCTGATCGCCGGGGCGATCGCCGCGTGGGTGCCGGACCACTTCTGGCAGAGCCTCTTCCTGTCCGGGCACCCGGTCGCGGCCAAGCTGACCGGGCCGCTGATCGGGCCGCTGGTGGCCATCGCCTCGTTCGTCTGCTCCATCGGCAACGTGCCGCTGGCCGTGGTCCTCTGGAAGGGCGGCATCAGCTTCGGCGGCGTCATCGCCTTCATCTACGCCGACCTGCTGATCCTGCCGATCCTCAACATCTACCGGAAGTACTACGGCGCCCGGATGACCGCCTTCCTGCTGGGCACCTTCTACGCCTCGATGGTGGTGGCCGGATACGCCGTGGAGCTGGTGTTCGGGGGGCTGGGACTGGTCCCCGACCAGGCCGACGCGAAGATCCCCGACGAGGGGATCAGCTGGAACTACACCACCTGGCTCAACATCGCCTTCCTGCTGCTGGCCGCCGCGCTGGTCGTGCGGTTCCTGCGCACCGGCGGCCCGGCGATGCTCCGGATGATGGGCGGTTCGCCCGACGCCGACGGGGACCACCAGGAGGGCCACGGCCACGGGTCCGCGCACGGGCACGGGTCCGCGCACGGGCACGGAGAAGCCGGCCCCGGAGAGGCGCACGGGCACGGGGAGGCGCCCGCGCACGGGGAGCACCAGCACACGCACGGCGAGCACCGGCCCTGATCCCGCGCGCCGACTGAGTGACGCCGTGGGCGGGGAGAACGTCCGGGTCGGGCACTCTCGTCGTGGAGAAGGAGATCACGTGGACCGCAGCCGCGACCTCGCCGTCGCGCCCGCCGTGCGGGCCGTCTACGGGCCCCAGGACCTCAGCTCAGCACCGGCGTTCGCGGGCGGGTTCATCAACTTCGGCCACTGGGCGGGGATCCCGCTCGACCGGCCGCTGACCGCGGAGGACCGGGTCCGCAGCCAGCGCGACCTCTACCGGCACGTGCTGGGCACCCTGGACGGCGCGGACGCCCGCGCGGTGGAGGTCGGTTGCGGGCTGGGGGTCGGCGCCGCGCTCGCCCTGGAGGAGTTCGGCTTCGCCGCGGTGACCGGGCTGGACATCCACCCGGACCAGCTGGAGCGGGCCCGCCGGGCCAACGCCGCCCTGCTCGCCCGCGCGCCGGAGCGGCTCGGCTTCGCGCACGGGGCGGCCGAGCGGATGCCGTTCGCGGACGGGCACTTCGACCGGCTGTACTCGGTGGAGGCCGCCCAGCACTTCCGCGACCTCGCGGCGTTCGCCCGGGAGGCCGCGCGGGTGCTGCGGCCCGGCGGCCGGCTCGCCGTCACCAGCTTCTTCCTGCCGGCCGGTGCGGAGGACGCGGGCGCCGAACTGGCCGCACGGCTGGACAGCTTCGCCTCCGGCCTGGACGTGGCCCACCCGCTGGTGTCCCTGCTGGACGCGCTCGGCTCCGCCGGACTGACCGGCGTACGGGCCGAGTCGATCGGCGGCGAGGTCTGGCCGGGGCTGGACCGCTTCCTCGCCGGGATCGAGATGCCCGTGCGCTGGCCTCGCAACTTCCTGCCGGCCTACCGCGACGGCCTGCTGGACTACTACGTCGTAACGGCCCACCGCCCACCGCCCGCCACCTGACCGAACCCGGACCAGCCCCGGCCCCGGACCCGGACCCGGCCCCTGCCTCGGCCACGGACCGGCCTCGGACCGGGACCTGACCTCGGACCCGGACCGGCCTCGGACCCGGACCCAGATCGGACCCGCGACCTCGGACCCGCGGTCCGGATCCGTGGCCCCGAGGGGCGCGCGCCTCGTTGCGGCCGCTCGGGTGGCTCCGGGGGGCGTGCCGCGTGGCTGTCCGCACCGGGCCCCAGACCTGACCCGACCTCGGACCCGCGGTCCGGATTCGTGGCCGCGAGGGCGCGCGGCTCGTTGCGGCCGCTCGGGTGGCTCCGGGGGGCGTGCCGCGTGGCTGTCCGCTCCCGGCCGGGCCGACTTGATGATCATCGGTCCGTGACGACCCACGACGGCGCTCGCACCGCCGGCCCGCCCCGCCGCACGGCGTCCGCCGCCCTGCCCCTGCTCTTCTGCGGCCTGTTGGCCCTGTTGACCTGCCTGTCGGCCGCGCCGGCCGCCCCCGCCATCCCCCGGCCCCGCGCCGTTCCCCGCCCCTCGACGGAGGCCGAGGCCCGCGTGGACGCCTACCTGACGTCGCTGCGGGCGGCGGCGCCGGACGGCCCGCGGGCGCTGCGCAGGTTCTTCCTGGCGCTGCCCAAGGGCGGCGACCTGCACAACCATCTCTTCGGCGCGGTCAGGACCGAGTACCTGATCGCGCTCGCCGCCGAGGACGGGCTGTGCGTCGACACGGCGACGCTGACCGCCGTCGTACCGCCCTGCGGACCCGGCACCCGGCCGGCCGCCGACGCCCGCACCGCCCCCGGCTTCCGCGCAGCGATCCTGCGGGCCTGGTCCATGTACGGCTTCCCGCCGGACCGGAGCGGCCACGACCACTTCTTCGCGACCTTCGACAAGTTCGGGCTGGTGGCCGCCCGGCACCCGGGCAGGGTGCTGGCCGAGGTCGCCGACTCGGTCGCGGCGCAGCACCAGGCCTATCTGGAGACGATGGTCAACCCGGCCTCCGACCTCGCCGAGCGGCTCGCCGACGAGATCGGCTGGGACCCCGACCTCGCCGCCCTGCACGCCCGGCTCGTCGAGGGCGGCCGCCTCGACGCGGTGGTCGCCGAGGCGCGCGCGGCGACGGACGACGCGGACGCCGAGTTCCGGGCCGCCGCCCGCTGCGGCACCGACCGCCCCCGCCCCGGCTGCCGGCTCACCGTCCGCTTCGTCTACCAGGCCTTCCGCGGCGAGTCCCCGGCCCGCGTCTTCACCGAACTGGCCCTCGGCATGCGGCTCGCCGCACGCGACCCCCGCTTCCTCGCCGTCAACCTCGTCCAGCCCGAGGACGGGCCCGTCGCGCTGGCCGACTACACCCTGCAGATGCGCATGGTGAGGTTCCTGCACACGGTCTATCCGAAGGCCCATGTCACCCTGCACGCGGGCGAGTTGCGACCGGGGCTGGTCCCGCCGGAGGACCTGCGGTTCCACATCCGGCAGGCCGTGGACATCGCCGGCACCGAGCGCGTCGGCCACGGCGTCGACCTCCGCCACGAGGACGAGTGGCAGCGGACGGCCCGGACGATGGCCGCCCGGCAGATCGCCGTGGAGGTGCCCTTCACCAGCAACGCGCAGATCCTCGGGGTGCGCGGCGCCGCCCATCCCTTCGACACCTACCGGGCGTACGGGGTGCCGGTGGTCCTCGCCACCGATGACCCCGGTGTCTCGCGCACCGACATCAGTCACGAGTACCAGTACGCGGCCGAGACCTACGGCCTGAGCTACCCGGAGCTCAAGGATCTGGCCCGCGCCTCCGTGCAGTACGCCTTCCTGCCCGGCCCGAGCCTGTGGCGGGGCAACCCCACCCGCGACGGCTACCGCCCGGTCGCCGCCTGCGCCGGCCGGCTCCCCGGCAGCGGCCGCCCGCCGGGCGCGGAGTGCCGGGCGCTGCTCGGCGCGAGCGTGAAGGCCGCGGTCCAGTGGCGCCAGGAAGTCGCCTCGGCGTCCTTCGAGCGGACCTTCGGGCGGGCCTTCGAAAAGACCTTGGGGCGGGCCGCGCCACGACCGTGAAGCGGGTAAGCCTGCGGAGAGTGGAGCGATATGCCGTCCGCCGACCGAGGCGCCGTCGCGGCTGGTCGCGCCCACGCGGCGGTGCCGCACAGGGATGCGGCCCCGCGCCCCTTTGGGGCGCTGCCGGATCCCCTTAGTCTGCACGGGTGGCCACCGAACCCCCCGAGCTGATCCTGTTGCCCCAAGTCTCCTGTCGTGGAAGGGAGATCACCGCACCCCGGCTGCGCGGGCTGCTGGCGCTGCTCGCGCTGGATCTGCGCGCCGGCTGCAGCACCGGTCGGCTGGTGGAGGGGCTGTGGCCGGACGAGCTGCCGGAGCGGCCGGGCAAGGCGGTGCAGGTGCTGGTCTCCCGGCTCAGGTCGCAGCTGGGCGCCGACCTGGTCCTGAGCACGCCGACCGGATACCGGCTCGGGCTAGCCGAGACGCGGGTCGACAGTTCCGCGCTCCTCGTGCACGAGGCGGCCGCCGCCGAGCGCGCCCGTGCCGGGGACCACGAAGGCGCCCTGACGCGGGCCGCCGCGGGGCTTGCGCTGTGGGACGGCAGCGTGGGCGCCGGGGCGGACGAGGAGCTGCACGACCCGGTGGTGGCGCTGCGAGCGGAGCGGGTGCGGTCGTACCGGGCACTGGTGCGCTCGCACGCCCTCGCGCTCGCCCGGCTGGGCCGGCGGGCGGAGGCCGTCGCGCCGCTGGCCGAGCTGCACCGGGCGCTGCCCCGGGACGAGGAGGTGCTGGCGGAGCTGCTGCGCTGTGAGGCCGCCGGGGCCGGGCGGGCCGCGGCGCTGACCCGGTACGACGGCTACCGGCGCCGGCTCCGGGACGAGCTGGGCAGTGATCCGGGCGCCGAACTCCGGTCGCTGCACCAGGAGTTGCTGAGCGCGGAGGCGGCGCCGGTCCGGCACGGGGTGCCGCACGAGCCGAACCCGCTGCTGGGCCGGGACGCCGACATCGCCGCCGTGGCCGGGCTGCTGCGCGACGCCCGGGTGGTCACGGTCGTCGGTCCGGGCGGGCTCGGCAAGACCCGGCTGTCGCACGCGGTGAGCCGGGCGGCCGAACAGCCCGTCGTCCACTTCGTCACCCTGGCCGGTGCCACTGACGACGACGTGGCCGACGAGGTCGCCTCGGCCGTCGGCGGCGGGGAGGGCCGCCAGCTCCCGGGCGGCGGCGCGGACACGGTGAGCGCGATCGTCGCCGCACTGGGTCCCCGGCCGGCGCTGCTGGTCCTGGACAACTGCGAGCACGTGATCGCCGGCGCGTCCGCGCTCGTCCAGGCGCTGGTGTCGCGGTCGAGGGAGCTGCGGGTGCTGGCCACCAGCCGGGCCCCGCTCGGGCTGACCTCGGAGTCGGTGTACGCGCTGCCGGAGCTCTCTCTGGCGACCTCCGTCGAGCTCTTCGGGCAGCGGGCGCGGGCCGCCCGGCCCGGGGTGGAGCTGCCGGCCGACCGGGTCGCCGAGATCTGCCGGCACCTGGACGGGCTGCCGCTGGCCGTGGAGCTGGCCGCGGCCCGGGTGCGGGTGCTCTCCGTGGCGGACATCGCGCACCGGCTGCGGGACCGGTTCGCCCTGCTGCGCGGCGGCGCCCGGGACGCCCCCGAACGGCACCGCACGCTGCGGGCCGTGGTCGAGTGGAGCTGGAACCTGCTGGAACCCGAGGGGAGGGCGGCGCTGCGCGCGCTGTCGGTGTTCCCCGGCGGCTTCGACGCGGCCGCGGCGGAGTACGTGCTGGGCGGCACCGACACCGGCACGGACACTGGCGCCGGCACCGGCACCGGCACCGGCACCGGCACCGGCACCGGCACCGGGGACGTGATGGAGCTGCTGGAGCAGTTGGCCGGTCAGTCCCTGATCAAGGTGGGGGAGAGCCCTGCCGGGGTGCGCTTCCACATGCTGGAGACGCTGCGGGAGTTCGGCGCGGCCCGGCGGGCGGAGGCGGGTGAGACCGAGGCCGTGACGGGCCGGTTCCTCGCCTGGGCCCGGGAGTTCGGGCGGACCCACCACGGCGCGATGTACGGCACCGACGCGTCGGCCGCCTTCGAGCGCATCCGGGCCGAGCAGGACAACCTCGTCCTCGCGCTGCGGCACGCCCTGGCCCGCGCCGACGCTCCGGCCATCGCCGCCGTCACCGCCGTCCTGGCCGCCCTGTGGTCCGTCGGCAACAGCTACACCCGGTTCGTCACCCTCGCCGCCGAGACCGGCGGGCCCTTGTCCCACTTCCGCCCGGGACCGGAGCACCCGGAGGACGTGGAGACGGCCCGGAGCGCGGCGGCGGTGTGTGCGGCCGGGCTCTTCATGGGCTACGGCCCGCACGCCGTACGCCAGCTCGTCACGCTGCGCCGCCTGCCGCCCGCCCCGGCCGACACGGTGCCGCGGGCCCTGGCCGCGGTGCTGTGCGCGGTCCCGGACATGCGGCCGCCCGAGTACACGCGGCTGGAGGAACTGTGCGACGCCTCCGAGCCCCTGCTGGCGGGCTCCGCCGCGGGCGTCGCCAGCTACCTGTGGGAATCCGCGTACGAGACGGAACGCGCGCTCCGCTACGCGCGCCGGATGCTCGCCGCGGTGGCACCGCTCGGCAACCCGATCATGCTGCTGCTCAGCCACGGCCGGATCGGCGAGCTGTGCCTCAAGACGGAGCGCGGCGCGGAGGCGTACGACCACCTCCGGGCCGCGGACGCGCTGAGCGGGGCCGGTACCTGGTCCGACGCGATCGGGGTCCGCTACGGGCTGGTGTCCGCCTGTCTGCAGCGCGGGGAGGTCGCGGAGGCGGAGTACTGGCTGGGCCGCGCCGCACCGGACCCGCAGCCGGAGTCCGCGCAGGCCTTCAGCCCGGAACTGCTGCAGGCGCGCGCGGAGATCGCGCTGGCCCGGGGGCTGACCGAGGTGGGCCTCGGCCTCTGGCGGCAGGCGGCGGCCGGTATCCGGGAGGCGGGTGCGCAGGCCGCGGGCGACCCGTTCTTCGAGTCCTGGTCGCTCCAGGTGCAGGCGGCCGCCCTCGCCGCGCACGCGCAGCACGGCCGGCTGGAGCCGGTGGCCGGGCTGGCCGGGCACCTGAGGGAGAGGCTGCTGGGAATGCTGTCCGGCGACCGTCCGGCCCCCGGGGACCTGCTGGAACTGCCGGTCTACGGCTCGGTGCTGCTCGCGCTCGGCTACGCCGGACTGGCCGAGGGCGACCCGACGGCGGTGCGGCTGCTGGCGCTGGCGGAGGCGCTGCCGGTGATGCGGGACCTGCCGACCCTCTCCTCGGCCCGGTCCCGGCAGGCCGCCGAGGACGCGGACAGGGCCGCGTACGCCGACGCGAGGTCGGGGTACGCGGCCCTGGGACCGGATCAGTTGCGGGCGGCGGCCCGGCAGGCGCTGCACGGGCTCACTGCCGGGGCTCACGGCTGAACCGCGCCCTGGACCACAGGTAGCCGAGCACGGTCAGGCCGAGTCCCCACCCGACGGCCAGCACCGCGTTCTTCGTCCCGATCTCGCTGCCCAGCAGCAGACCGCGCAGGGTCTCGATGAAGGGCGAGAACGGCTGGTACTCGGCGAACCAGCGGAACCAGCCCGGCATGGCGGCCACCGGCACGAACGCGCTGGACAGGAACGGCAGCATCACCAGCGGCGTGCCGATGTTGCTGGCGCCCTCGGGGTTGGGGCTGATCAGACCGATGCCGACGGCGAGCCAGGTCAGCGCGAGGCTGACCAGGGCCATCAGCCCGGCCGCCGCGAGCCACTCCACCGGCGACGCGTCGGGCCGGAAGCCGATGGCGAGGCCGATGCCGAGGACGAGGACCAGCGCCGCCATGGTCTGGATCACACTGCCGATCACGTGCCCGATCAGCACCGAGGCGCGGGAGATCGCCATCGTGCGGAACCGGGCCATGATGCCCTCGGTCATGTCGGTGCACACGGCCACCGCGGTGCCGAGCGAGGTCATGGCCACGGTGAGGAAGAGGATGCCGGGGACGAGGTAGGCCACGTACTCGGACCGGTCGGCGTGGCCGCCGGTGATGCCGGCGCTCATCACGTTGCCGAAGACGTAGACGAAGAGCAGCAGCAGGATGACCGGGGTGAGCAGCAGGTTCAGGGTGAGGGAGGGGTAGCGGCGGGCGTGCAGGAGGTTGCGCCGCAGCATGGTCAGGTTGTCGCGGAACGCGTAGCCGGCGGTGCTCATCGGGCGGTCTCCTTGGCGGTGTCGTCGGTGTGGTGGTTGTCGGCGGTGTTCTTGTCACCGGTGGTGGCGGTCAGGGCGAAGAACACGTCGTCCAGGTCGGGGGTGTGGACGGAGAGCTCGTCGGCCTCGATGCCGGCCGCGTCGAGCCAGTCGAGGATGGCGCGCAGCTCACGCTGGGTGCCGCCGCTGGGGATCTGCAGGGCGAGGGCCTCGTCGTCGCGGGTGGTCTCGCGCAGCGCGGTCGCCGCCTGCTCGTACGACACCGGGTCGGAGAACCGCAGCCGGACGTGGCCGCCCGGGACCAGCCGCTTGAGCTCCTCGGCGCTGCCCTCGGCGACGAGCCGCCCGCCGTCGAGCACGGCGATGCGGTCGGCGAGCTGGTCGGCCTCCTCCAGGTACTGGGTGGTGAGGAAGACGGTGGTGCCGCCGGAGACCAGCTCGCGGATGATCTGCCACATGGTGTGGCGGGAGCGCGGGTCGAGGCCGGTGGTCGGCTCGTCGAGGAAGATGATCCGCGGGCTGCCGACCAGGGTCATGGCGATGTCGAGCCGGCGCTTCATGCCGCCGGAGTAGGTGGAGGCGGGCTTCCTCGCGGCCTCGGTGAGATCGAACCGCTCCAGCAGGTCGGCGGTGACCCGCCGTCCGTCCCGCTTGGACAGGTGGTGCAGGTCGGCCATGAGGAGCATGTTCTCCTCGCCGGTGATCAGCCCGTCCACGGCGGAGAACTGGCCGGTGACGCCGATCGCGGCCCGTACCTTCTGGGCCTCGGCGGTGAGATCGTGCCCGGCGATCCGGGCGGTGCCGCCGTCGGCGGAGATGAGCGTGGACAGGATGTTGACCGCGGTGGTCTTGCCGGCGCCGTTCGGCCCGAGGAGGGAGAAGATCGTGCCGGCGGGCACGCGGATGTCGATGCCGTCGAGGACGGTCTTGTCCCCGTAGGCCTTGCGCAGCCCGGTGGCCGCGATCGCGAGTCCGGGTTCGTGTGTCGTCGTCATGCCGCAGAGCGTGCGGCCACCGGAATTCAACCCGGCTTCAGCCGGGTTTCAGCGCGGCCGGACGGCTGGGCGGCGCTGAAACCGAACGCGTCCACCGCCGTCGCGCCCGGCTGCTCCACCGCCGTCGCTCCCGGCTGCCTGGCGACGGCGGTGCTCGGCACGCGCACCGCCGTAGGCGACCGGCGGGCGGCAGGCGGCAGGCGGCGGGCGGCGGGCGGCGAGGGACCCATGTGGCGGCCGCTCGACTCGCGGGCGGCGCCGCTCCCGCGCGACCATGGGCAGAAGTCGAGTCGCTCTCGAAGGAGCGGGCATGAGACGCAACCGACTGCTCACCTCGGCCGCGGTACTGGGCGCGGCCGTCGCCCTGGGCCCGGCGGTGCCCCACGTCGCGGTGGCCGCCCCCGGCCAGAACTGCTCCTACGTGGCCGCGGGCTACCGGCCGACGCTCGCGTACGGCGACACCGGAGCGGCGGTCAGGCAGGCGCAGTGCCTCAGCAACGCGTGGGGCGGCCGGCCGCCCAAGCTGGCCGCCGACGGCTTCTACGGCCCGGTCATGCAGCGGAAGATCGAGTGGATCCAGACCTGCCACGGCCTACCGGCCAGCGGTGTCGTCGAGGGCCGCACCTGGCAGGTGCTGTACCACCCGGCCCTCGACTGCTACGTCCCCTACCCGCCCTGACCCCCGGGCCCGCCCGGCACGGCGGGCGGTTCGGACGGAACCATCTCCCCCGCCCGAACCACTTCCCCCACCCGAACCCTCTCCCCGCCCGCACCACCTCCCCCGCTGGCACCGTCTCCCCGGCCGAACCCTCTCCCCGCCCGCACCGACTCCCCCACCCGAACTGGCTCCCCGGCCGCACCACCTCCCCGTCGGCACTATGCCCTCGGCCCACACCGTCTCCCCCGGCCGCATCGTCTCCCCGCCCGCCCGTCTCCCCCGCCCGCACCACCTCCCCCGGCCGCACCTGCTCCCCGTCGGCACTATGCCCTCGGCCCACACCGTCTCCCCCGGCCGCATCGTCTCCCCGCCCGCCCGTCTCCCCCGGCCGCACCGTTAGGGTGTGGTTAAAGAAAACGCAAAGAATCAGGGGCGAGACGACGAGACAGGGGAGACAGCCTTGGGTGCTCCACGCCTGAGCAGGACGCCGTTGCCGGGGATCGGGGTCCGCTACGACCTCGCCACACGGGAGCAGGGCCGGGTGTCCGTGGTCACGCACCGGGACGGCTCACGGACCCGCCGGTCCGAGCCCGGGGAACCCGCCCCGGTCCCGGATCCCGGAACCCCCGACCCGGACACGGTCCGCCCCTGACCGTGGCAGCAGGGTCCCGCAGGACCCCGCACTCCGCTTCGACGCCCCCTCCTGTGACGTCCGCCCGTCAGTTGTTCCAGCTCTCGTCGTACGGGTCGGACGGCACCGGGACCGGCTTGGCCTCGGTGACGTTGAGGTAGGGGATCGGGCCGTTGTTCACCGGATCGTGTGTCACGCGGGCGGTGTAGGTGCCCGTCACCTGGAGCCAGGCGTCCGGCTGGAGGACGGGGGGGACCTTGCCGGTCAGGGCCACCTTCACCGGCTGGGCGTCCGCCGCGCAGCAGTTGAGGGCCATGCGGACCAGGTAGGGGGCGCCGCTCTTGTCCAGGGCCACGAAACCCGTGAGGCGCACGCTCCTGCCGCCGAACGACCGGCCGTGGTCGTAGACCGCGCGGCCCGCGTAGTCGACCAGGTTGATCGGGATCGGGTCGGACGCGGGCAACTTCAGGTAGCCGTAGGGATGTTGCAGGGCGGTACCGGCGCGCATCGCGCTGTAGGAGCCGAGTGCGGGCGGCGCGATGAGGATCAGGGCGAGGATGGGCAGGACCAGCAGCCAGGAGATGCGGGGCTCCGGGTGGACGTGCGCGTGCGCATGCGCCTCGGGCTCGGCCTCCCGCGCGGCTGCCGGAACTGCGGTCTGCTCCGCGGCTGCCGGAACGGCGGCCTGCCGCTCGGCCTTGCGGGTGCGGGCGTGCTTCCACTCGTACCACGCCGTCGCCAGCGCCGAGACGATCAGGACGGCGCCCCCGGCCAGCACCAGCCACTGGAGGCCCGCCTTGACGTAGCGCAGGTAGAGGTTGGTCGCGCCCGCGTGCAGCAGGGCCGCGCCCACCAGGAACATCACGGCCGCCTGCGCCTGCCGGTTCACAGCAGCACCGCCCCGGTCAGGACCGCGCCCGCGATCGCCGTCACGAAGGTGGCCGGGGCGAAGCGCAGGGCGAAGCCGCGGCCGAAGGTGCCCGCCTGCATCGCGAAGAGTTTCAGGTCGATCATCGGGCCCACGATCAGGAAGGCCAGCTTCGCGGTCAGGGAGAACTGGGTCAGGGAAGCCGCCACGAACGCGTCCGCCTCCGAGCAGATGGACAGGAGCACGGCCAGCACCGACAGGGCGAGGATCGCGACCACCGGGTTGGCCGCGGCCGTACGCAGCCACTCCGCCGGGGCCACCGCCTTGAGCGTCGCCGCCGCCATCGCGCCGAGCACCAGGAAGCCGCCCGCCTGCATGGTGTCGTGCCGGACCGAGGACCAGAACGCCTCCCCCTTGGTCTCGCCCTCGTGGTGCGCGTGCGTCGGCAGCCGCAGCCAGTCGGTACGGCCGAGCCGCTGCCACAGCCAGCCCATCGCGCACGCCACCAGCAGGCTGCCGGCGAACCGGCCCACCACCATCTCGGGGTTGCGGGGGAACGCCACCGCCGTCGCCGTCAGCACGATCGGGTTGATCGCGGGCGCGGAGAGCAGGAAGGCGATCGCCGCGGCCGGGGTGACGCCCCGTCGGACCAGGGCACCGGCCACCGGGACCGAGGCGCACTCGCAGCCCGGCAGGATCACGCCGGCCAGCCCCGCGACCGGTACCGCGAGAGCCGGGTGGCCGGGCAGCGCGCGGGCGAAGAAGGAGGGCGGGACGAAGACCGCGATCGCCGCGGACAGCAGCACGCCGAGGACGAGGAACGGGAGCGCCTGGACGACCACCGCCACGAACACCGTCATCCAGCTCTGCATCACCGGCTTCGACAGCGCCCCGCGCACCGGTCCCTGGAACACGACGACCACGAGGAGGAGCAGGGTCAGGGCAAGCGGAGAGCTGAGGTGCCAGCCGCCCTCCTGGCCGGGCTCCTGGCCGGGCGGGGTGGGGGTGCCGTCGCCGCCCGGGGGCCCGTCCGCGGGCACGGCGCCGGGCGGGGCGGCTTTCTCGGTGATGGCCACGGGTCGGATACCTCCGGCACTTCGGTCAGATCCGGGGATTATGCTCCCTCACCCTCCCTACGGGCGGTCAGGGGTGGCTGTTCACTTCCTTGCTGGAACCATGCATCCCGTTGAGGCAGTCTTTCCCTCGTGGCGAGCGTTCCGTATCAGGGTGGTGGGGTCCCGGCGTCCATGGTGGTGTGCGGGGACGACGGGCTCGCGCACCGGCTGGCAGCCGAGTTGCGCACGGTCTACGGCGAACAGGTCACCCTTGTCGTACCACCGAACGTGCGCGTCGCCCGGCCACCGGTCGTCGGACGCGCTCGGGCCGCCTCGGCCGCGCTGTTCGACCGCGTGGTCAGCGCGGCCGTGGGACGGACGGGCGGCGGAAACGGGGGCGGCAACGGCGGTGGCTCCGGCGGGAGTTCCGGCGGGAGTTACGGTGGCGGGTCCGGTGGGGGTGGTTCTGTCGCCGGTTCCGGTGCCGGTGGCGCTGCCGGTGAAGGGCCGCGTGGGGAGCGGGTGCTGGAGGCCGTCGAGGCCAGTGAGGCGGTGCTCGCCGAGGCGGGCGTGGAACGGGCCGCCGCGCTCGCGCTCGTGTACGACGACGACGAGACCAACATCCGGGCCGCCCTCACCGCCCGCCGGCTGAATCCGCGGCTGCGGCTCGTCCTGCGGCTGTACAACCGCCGGTTGGGACAGCACATCGAGGATCTCCTCGACCAGGCGGCCGCGTTGGCGGTCGCCGACGCGGACGGCGGCGAGACCGGGACGGTGGGGGACGCCTCCACCATCGTGCTGTCCGACGCCGACACCGCCGCGCCGGCGCTCGCCGCCACCGCGCTCGCCGGGCGCGGCAGAGTCATCCACACCAAGGGGCTGGTGCTGCGCGCGGTGGACCTGCCGCCGGGCGCCGTCGCGGATCAGGACACCACCGAACAGGGCCTGTTCCCGCTGGCGTTGCTCTCGCCGAACGGCACCGGGCCGGAGCCCGCCGACGGCGGCCGGGAGCGGGGGCCGCGGCTGCTGCCGGACGCGGAGCAGGTGCGCGCCGCGGGCGAGCGGGGCGTGATGGTGCTGGAGCACGTGTCGTCGTCCGCCGGGGAGGCGGAGCCCGCCGGGCGCGGGGTCGGGGTTGTCCCGCCGCTCGCCTCGCTCTTCTCGCGACGGCTGAGGTGGTCGCTGGCCGGGAGCGTGGCGTGCGTGGTCGCGCTCGCGGTCGCGTTGTCCGTGGTGACGGGCATCCATCCGGTACGGGCCTTCTACTACACGCTTCTCGACCTGTTCGCCATCGACAATCCCGCGATCGGGGCTCCGGTCGGCCGGCAGATCCTGCAACTGCTGTCGGGGCTGGTCGGGTTGCTGCTGCTGCCGGTGCTGCTGGCCGCGGTGCTGGAGGCGCTCGGGACCTTCCGGAGCGCGTCCGCGCTGCGCAAGCCGCCGCGGGGGCTGAGCGGGCATGTGGTGCTCCTCGGGCTGGGGAAGATCGGGACGCGCGTGCTGACGCGGCTGCGGGAACTGCATGTGCCCGTGGTGTGCGTCGAGTCGGACCCCGAGGCGCGCGGACTGGCGGTGGCGCGGCGGCTGCGGGTGCCGGTGGTGCTCGGGGACGTCACCCAGGAGGGGGTCCTGGAGGCCGCCAAGATCCATCGGGCGCAGGCGCTGCTCGCGGTGACCAGCGCGGACACGACGAATCTGGAGGCCGTGCTGTACGCGCGGTCCGTGCGGCCCGATCTGACGGCGGTGCTGCGGCTGTACGACGACGACTTCGCGACCGCCGTGTACCGGACGCTGCGGGCGGCGCATCCGCAGGCGATCACCCGGAGCCGGAGTGTCTCGTACCTGGCGGCGCCGTCCTTCGCGGGGGCGATGCTGGGGCGGCAGATCCTCGGGGCGATTCCGGTGGAGCGGAAGGTGTTGCTGGTGGCGGTGGTGGAGGTGGGCGGGCATCCGCAGTTGGAGGGGCGGACGGTGGAGGGGGCGTTTCGGGCGGGGGCGTGGCGTGTGCTGGCGATCGAGGGCCGACAGGGGGTTGCCGCGGGGGAGTACGTGTTGCGGGGTGGGGATCGGGTGGTGGTGGCGGCCACGCGGAGGGGGCTGGCGGAGCTGACGGGCGGAGTACCGCCGGCCCGTTCGCTCCGCTGAGAGGCCGAGGGGTGCGGGTTCCGGCGCCCCGCGCCCCTGACGGGGCGCCCCCCGCCGCGGTTCGGGGGGCTCAGTCTGTCGGTGTCACCGCCGTAGGCGTCAGGTGGCGCTCGGCGAACTCCATTTCCAGGCGGAGTTGCTTGATGCGTTCGTCGACCACCAGGGAGCCGTGGCCGGCGTCGTAGCGGTAGACCTCGTGGGGGGCCGAGCGGGCCGCCAGGCGGTTGACGTAGTTGTCGATCTGGCGGATCGGACAGCGGGGGTCGTTGAGACCGGCCGAGATGTAGACCGGGGCCTTGACGTCGTCGACGTAGGTGAGTGGCGAGGAGGCGGCGAAGCGGTCGGGGACCTCTTCCGGCGTGCCGCCCAGCAGCGTGCGGTCCATCGCCTTCAGTGACTCCATCTCGTCGTGGTACGCCGTGACGTAGTCGGCGACGGGGACGACCGCGATGCCCACCGTCCAGGACTCGGGCTGGGTGCCCAGGCCGAGGAGCGTGAGGTAGCCGCCCCAGGAACCGCCGGTCAGGACCAGCCGGTCAGGGTCGGCGAGGCCGGACTCGATCGCCCAGTCCCGGACCGCCGCGACGTCCTCCAGCTCGATCAGGCCCACCCGGTGCTTCAGCGCGTCCGTCCAGGCCCGGCCGTAGCCCGTGGAGCCGCGGTAGTTGATGCGGACCACCGCGTACCCGTGGTCGACCCAGGCCGCCGGTCCGGCCGCGAAGCTGTCGCTGTCGTGCCAGGTCGGGCCGCCGTGCAGGTCGAAGACGGTGGGCAGGGGGCCCGTCGCTCCGGCCGGTTTCTGGATCAGGGCGTGGATCGGGCCGCCGGGGCCCTCCACCCACGCGTCCGAGACCGGGACCGACGGCGGGCACCTCATGCCGGGCGGGTCCAGCACCACCTCGCCGGTCGTCGAGCGGACCACCGGCGGCTCGGCGGCCGACGACCAGAGGTACTCGACGGTGCCGTCGGGCCGGGCCGTGGCCCCGGAGACGGAGCCCGGCGGGGTCGGGACACGGGTCAGCTCGCGCGTGGCCAGGTCGTAGCGGAACAGGTCGCTGCGGGCCTTGTGGCTGTGCACGACGAGCAGCGCGCTGCCGTCCGGATACCACTCCGCGCTGACGTCGCCGGGCAGGTCGAGGGTCAGATCCGTCTGCTCGCCGGAGACGACGTCCCAGACCAGGGGCTCCCAGCGGCCGCGCCGCTGGTGGCCGATGAGCAGGCGCGGGTCGCCGTCGACCGGGGCGAAGCCCAGCACCTCCAGGCCCAGCTCCTCCGTGCCGCCGTCGGTGTCGTCGAGCTCTGCGACCGTCGTGCCGTCCGGGCGGACCACGCGCAGCGCCGAGTGCATCGCGTCGCCGTGCTCGGTGTGCTCGATGGCGATCAGCGACCCGTCGTGGGAGAGGTCGCCGACGCCCGCCGACTCGGCGTGCCGGTAGATCTCCAGCGGCGCCTCTCCGTCTCTGACCAGGTAGATCGTCGTACCCTCGTCGTCCGTGGAGCGGCCCACGACCGCCGTGCGGCCGTCCCGGCCGAGCGCCAGGCCGGAGGGGTAGGAGGGCTCCAGGCCGGGCGCCGCCTCCTCGTCCGGACCGCCGGCGAAGGGCTGACGGCGCCAGACGCCGAACTCGTCGCCGTCCTTGTCGTCGAACCACCAGATCCACGCGCCGTCCGGGGAGAGCAGCCCGTCCGTCGTGCCGTTCGGCCGGTTCGTCGCCTGGCGCTGCTCCCCGCTCGCGCGGTCCCAGGCGTACAACTCGTACGTCCCCGTCGCGTTCGACACGAACAGGGAACGGTCAGGGGCGTCCTCCGCCCAGTCCGGCAGGGAGACCCGAGGGGCGCGGAAGCGCTTCTCCCAGTCCGGCATGTCGCTCTCACTCATGGCCGCAGTCATGGCCCCATAGTGCCTGCCCCCGCCCGCAATGCGTCGAGGAGTGTCCGCAGCCTGTGGATAACTTTGCGAACCTCCAGGTGAGCCTCTGGATTCCTCACGCTGCTCCGGCGGCCCGATCGGTCAGCGCGCCCATGAACATCACCGAGCGCCTTCGGCCGACGAGTCCGGTCAGGGCGAGCATCGCCCGGTTCGTCCTGCCGACCGCGATGCTGGGGGGCGGGTTGCGGCGATCGAGGGTGTTCAGCGCGGTGGCGACGACCTCCCGCGGGGTCTGCAACCGCCGTACGCCGGAGGCGGCCTCCTGGCCCGCCACGTCGAAGAACTCGGTCTGTGCGGCGCCGGGCGACAGGGCCAGGACGCGCAGGCCGTTGCGCCAGTTCTCGTCCCGAACATTCCGGCCCGGCAGGCCCCGGTCCGAGCGTGGCGTCCGAACCTCCGCGGACCGTCCGGAAGATCGACCCGGCGAGACCGTCACGTCCGCCCACCCCGCCCGTAAACCGCCATGAACCGCCCCGTACCGTGGACGGGGTGTACCGCTTTCTGCTGACACCCCGCTGGTGGGGCATCAACGTCTTCGTGCTGCTCGCCATCCCGTTCTGCGTGTTCATGGGGTCCTGGCAGCTGAGCCGGTTCGACGCGCGGGTCGCGGCGCATCGCAGCGCCGACGAGCAGGTCGAGACGGCGAAGACGGAACCGGCCCGGCCGCTGGCCGATCTGCTCCCCGTCGACCAGGCGACGTCGGGCAAGCGGGCCACCGTCAGCGGGCGGTACGGCACACAGCTGCTCGTCCCCGACCGTCAGGTCGACGGGAAGGACGGCTTCTACGTCCTGACCCTGCTGCGCACCGACTCGGGCAAGGCCCTGCCCGTCGTGCGCGGCTGGCTGCCGGGCCGGGCGGATGCCGCCGAGGCGCCCGCCCCGCCCGCGGGTGAGGTCACCGTCACCGGCGCGCTGCAGGCCTCCGAGACGCCGGGGGACAACGGCGTCAGCAACCAGAGCGGCCTCCCGGCGGGGCAGACGGCGGCGATCAGCGCGGCCTCGCTGGTGAACCTGGTGCCCTACCCGGTGTACGACGCCTGGATCACCCTGGAGAAGGCCGACTCGGGGATGACGGCCGTGCCGGCGACCGCGCCGGAGAACTCGGGGCTCGACCTGAAGGCGTTCCAGAACCTCGGCTACACCGGTGAGTGGTTCGTGTTCGCCGGCTTCGTGGTGTTCATGTGGTTCCGGCTGCTGCGCCGCGAGGCGGAGTTCGCCCGGGACGCGGCGCTCGGCCTGGTCCCGGACGAGGAGGCCCAGCAGCCGACGGGCGTCTGACCGGCCGGCCCGGCGGTCCTCACACCGCCGGCAGGACGCCGGTCCAGTAGACGGTGCCGGCGCACGCGTTCGTCACCGTCGCCGAGCCGGTCGGGGACCCGGCCTGCGGGGTGTACGAGACCGCGATTCCGCCGTCGGCCGTGCCGTCCTCGGTGAGCAGCTGGGTGGTGGTGCCGTCCGACCCGGAGGTGGTCGTACCGGCGCTGCTGCTGGCGCCCTCGGAGGGGCTCGGGGAGGCCGTGCCGCCTCCGGTGCCGCCGGTGTCGGTGCCGCCGGTGCTGGAGCCGCTGGTCGGGCAGGTCTCCGTGGGGACGAAGCCGAACTTCTCCTGGTAGGCCGCACCGGGCGCCAGGACCAGGCCGGTGAGCTCGGTGGTCGGGTCGGGCAGCCCGGCCGCCGCGTCACCGGAGACGTGCCGGACGGCGCTGATCCTGCTGCTGTCCGCCGCGCCCTGCGCGAGGACGCCCACGGTGCCGGGGCCGCCGACGGTACAGCTCGTCTTCGAGACGTTGACGACGCGGAAGGTGCCGTAGACGACGCCCGTCGAGTCGGGGGCGTCCACGGTGGACGTCGGGGTGCCGAGCTGCGCGGCCGTGCAGACCGGGGCGCTGCTGGCGGCGCTCGACGTGGGGAGGACCTTGGTGCCGCCGCCGGCTCCGGTGCTCTCGCCCTTGCCGCCCCCCTTGCCGACGCCGGGGCTCGCGCCGGGGGCCTGGCCGCCGCTGCCGCCCGAGGTGCCGGAGCCGCCGTCCGGGTTCTTGCCGCCGGTGGAGCCGCCCTGCGCCTGGGAGGCCTGGCCGGCCATGGAGGTGTTGGGGTCGGCGCCGCCGGAGTGGGAGACGTGCACGAGGGCCGGGATCGCGGTGCCGATGAACAGGGCCGCGGCCACCATGCCGACGGCGGCCTGGCGCTTGCGGGCCCGGCGGGCGGGCACCGCGCGGCGCAGGTGGTCGAGGGCGCCGTCGCGCGGGGTGACGTCGCCGACCGCGGAGTGCAGCAGCCGGCGCAGGGCCAGCTCGTCCGCGTCGAGCCCGTCCAGGGCGTCCGGACGGCCGGCGTCGTGGCCGTCCGGGCCGTGGGCGTCGGCTCGGAAGGCGGCGCCGAATCCGGCGCCGAATCCGGCGCCGGGGCCGCTGCCGAGCCCGTCGGGGCCCGGTCGCAGGCCCTCGGGACCCTTTTCTTCGGGGCCGTGGTTCACAGTTCCGTTCCCAGCGTGCGATTGCGTGTGCTCTTGCTCGTCCTGCCGAGGCGCCGGCTCCCCCGAGCCACCTCGTGTCGGCTCCCCCGAGCCACCTCGTGTCGGCTCCCCCGAGCCACCTCGTGTCGGCTCCCCCGAGCCGCGCTCCGATCCGTGCCCCGGACCGGGCGTGTGCTTCCCCGTCGGCTCGTGCCAGGCGTAGGGCTCGTGGCGATCATGCGAGTCGCCTCCCGCGGGGCGGTCCGTCATGCCTGCGACTCCATCGCCACCCGCAGGGCCGCGATACCGCGCGACCCGTACGCCTTCACCGAGCCCAGTGAGATGCCGAGCGTCTCGGCGACCTGGGCCTCGGTCATGTCGGCGAAGTAGCGCAGCACGAGGACCTCGCGCTGGCGGCGCTGGAGGCCCTTCATCGCCTTGATCAGGTCGCGCCGCTCCAGCTGGTCGTAGGCGCCCTCCTCGGCGCTGGCCGCGTCCGGCATCGGCTTGGAGAGGAGCTTGAGGCCCAGGATGCGGCGGCGCAGCGCGGAGCGGGAGAGGTTGACGACCGTCTGGCGCAGGTAGGCCAGGGTCTTCTCCGGGTCCCGGACGCGTTTGCGGGCGGAGTGGACGCGGATGAAGGCCTCCTGGACGACGTCCTCGCAGGAGGCGGTGTCGTCGAGGAGGAGCGCGGCGAGGCCGAGGAGCGAGCGGTAGTGCGCCCGGTAGGTCTCGGTGAGGTGGTCGACGGTGGTGCCGGCCGCGACCGTCGTCGTCTCCTCGGAGCCGTCGCGCTGGCTGGGTATGCGGGTGGGCCGCGCTGCGGGCATGGGCGCGATCACCGGCATGCCGCCGGGCGTGCCGGGCATGCGGGGGCGCAGGCCGGCGCGGGGCGGCCGCAGGGCCGTCGCGCCGCGGGGCGCACGGAGTTCGAGTACCTCTGCCACGCCAGTTGGACACGTCTGACCCCGCCGGGGTTGTACGTGCCGGGCATCACTTTCGCACCGGGCCTGCCGGACGCGCGCACGCCGAGCCTGCCGGACGGAGCCTCAATTGCCGCCATGCGTCCCGCTCTTCCCCTATGTCCCATATGAACGGGCGTCCCCACGCCCCGATCACGGCGTCCCCACGCCAGGATCATGCGTCCCCACGGCCCGCCGAAGGCCCGGTCGTGTAAGCGCCCGGTAAGTGGGCGACCGCAAAGACGCTCCCCGCCACCCGCTTGGTTGCGGAGGACGGGGAGGAAAATCTTCGAACGCGGACCGGCCGCGGTTCAAGAGGTGTGGACCATGCTCCCGGCCACATTTCTTACGCTGATCCTACCCATGGGCGCGCTCCCATACGGGGCGTCTCCGGGGCGTTCGCCGTGGTCACGGCCCTTTCACACGATATCCACGGTTCCTGAACGGCCGGTCAGTTCCGCCGCCACCAGCTCGGCGATCTGAGCGGTGTTCAGCGCGGCTCCCTTGCGCAGGTTGTCCCCGCACACGAAGAGCTCCAGCGCGGTGGGGTCGTCGAGCGCCCGGCGCACCCGTCCGACCCAGGTCGGGTCGGTGCCCACCACGTCGGCGGGGGTCGGGAACTCGCCGGCGGCCGGATTGTCGAAGAGGACGACGCCCGGGGCCGTGTCCAGGATCTCCCGGGCCTTGCCGACGGTGACCTCGCCCTGGAAGCGGGCGTGCACCGTCAGGGAGTGCGTGGTGACCACCGGGACCCGCACGCACGTCACCGCGACCGGCAGCTTCGGCAGCCCGAGGATCTTGCGGGACTCGTCCCGCACCTTCATCTCCTCCGACGACCAGCCGTCCTCCCGCAGCGACCCGGCCCACGGGACGACGTTGAGCGCGACCGGCTCCGGGAACGGCCCGGTCAGGTCGCCGACCGCCCGGCGCACGTCACCGGGCTTGGTGCCCAGCTCCGTACCGGCCACCATCGACAGCTGGGCCCGCAGCGTCTCCACGCCGGCCCGCCCAGCCCCGCTGACCGCCTGGTACGACGACACCACCAGCTCGCGCAGCCCGAACTCGGCGTGCAGCGCGCCCAGGGCGACGATCATCGACAGGGTGGTGCAGTTCGGGTTGGCGATGATCCCGCGCGGCCGGTTGCGGGCGCAGTGCGGGTTGACCTCGGGGACGACCAGCGGGACGTCGGGGTCCATCCGGAAGGCGCCGGAGTTGTCCACCACGACGACACCCCTGGCGGCGGCGACCGGTGCCCAGCGGGCGGACACCTCGTCGGGCACGTCGAACATCGCGACGTCGACGCCGTCGAAGGCCTCCTCCGAGAGGGCGACGACCTCGACCTCGGCCCCGCGCACGGTCAGCTTGCGGCCGGCCGAGCGCGGGGTGGCGAGCAGGCGGATCTCGCCCCAGACGTCCGCGCGCTGGGACAGGATCTGGAGCATGACCGTGCCGACCGCCCCGGTCGCTCCCACGACCGCGAGCGTCGGCTTGTCGGTCATCGGCCGGTGCCTCCGTAGACCACGGCCTCGTCGCTGTCGGAGTCCAGTCCGAAGGCGGTGTGCACGGCGCGCACGGCCTCCGGCACGTCGTCGGCGCGGGTCACCACCGAGATGCGGATCTCGGAGGTCGAGATCAGCTCGATGTTGACCCCGGCGTCGCTCAGCGCCTCGAAGAACGAGGCGGTGACCCCCGGGTTGGTCTTCATCCCGGCGCCGACCAGCGAGATCTTGCCGATCTGGTCGTCGTAGCGCAGCGAGTCGAAGCCGATGCCCGACCGGTTGCGCTCCAGCGCGTCGATGGCCTTGCGGCCCTCGGTCTTCGGGAGCGTGAAGGAGATGTCCGTCAGGCCGGTGGCGGCGGCGGACACGTTCTGCACGACCATGTCGATGTTGATCTCGGCGTCGGCGATGGTCCGGAAGATGGCGGCCGCCTCACCCGGCTTGTCGGGCACACCGACGACCGTGACCTTGGCCTCGGAGGTGTCGTGCGCGACACCGGAGATGATGGCCTGCTCCACCTTCTTGTCCCCAATCGGCTTGCTGCTGACCCACGTGCCCTGCAGTCCGCTGAAGCTGGACCGGACGTGGATCGGGATGTTGTAGCGGCGGGCGTACTCCACACAGCGGTGGAGCAGCACCTTGGAACCGGAGGCGGCGAGCTCCAGCATGTCCTCGAAGGAGATCCAGTCGATCTTCCGCGCCTTCTTCACCACGCGCGGGTCGGCGGTGAACACGCCGTCGACGTCGGTGTAGATCTCACAGACCTCGGCGTCGAGCGCGGCGGCCAGCGCCACGGCCGTCGTGTCGGACCCGCCGCGCCCCAGCGTGGTGATGTCCTTCTTGTCCTGGCTCACGCCCTGGAAGCCCGCCACGATGGCGATGTTGCCCTCGTCCAGCGCCGTCCTGATCCGCCCCGGCGTGACGTCGATGATCCGGGCTTTGTTGTGGACCGAGTCGGTGATGACGCCTGCCTGGCTGCCGGTGAACGACTGGGCCTCGTGACCCAGGTTCTTGATCGCCATGGCCAGCAGGGCCATGGAGATACGCTCTCCGGCGGTCAGCAGCATGTCGAACTCACGCCCGGCAGGCATCGGGGATACCTGCTCGGCGAGATCGATCAGCTCGTCCGTCGTGTCGCCCATCGCGGAAACGACGACAACCACCTGGTTGCCGTTCTTCTTCGCTTCCACGATCCGCTTGGCGACGCGCTTGATGCCCTCGGCATCGGCAACGGAGGAGCCTCCGTACTTCTGCACGACAAGGCCCACGTGCGCTCCTCGCTCGGTTCGTTTGTGTCGGCTCAGTCTAACGAGCGTCCGAATTCCACCCGACTGCTCCCGCATGGTGAGACTCGTCCGGCCTTCGCGCTCGCAGCCGGTACCTGCCCAGGGAACGGAACGCCACGCGGAAAAGTGCCCTGGCTCACAATCACCGCTGCGCAGCGCGCCTCCGCCGCCATGGTGTGGCCAGTCACCCCATGAGAACGACGTTGACACCGCTGACCGGCTTCGTGCTGCTCGGCGCGAGCGTGACCTTCGCGGTACGGCGAATCAGTCCGCGAACTCCTTGAGCGGCTCGGTGTCGAGGGTGATGTTCACCGGCTCCGGGAGATTCACCACCGCGCCGAACGGCAACTTCTCCTCGTGTCGGTAGCGTCCGTCCTCCGGCTGGTTGAAGACGACGACCGAGCAGTCGTCACGGTCGATGAGGAGATAGACAGGGATACCGGCGGCGGCGTAACCGTCGGGCTTCTCCACGCGGTCGCGCTTGTTGGTGTCGGAGTCGTACGACGTGACCTCGACGGCCATCAGGGCACCCTCGGATTCGGACCATTCCCCGTGCCCCTTGAGCCCGCCCACCTTGATGAGCACTCCATCGGCACGAGCGCGGCCCTTGCGATATCGCTCCGTCTTCAGGCCGCTCTCGGCGTGCAGCCACAGATCCGGACGATGCTGCATGCACGTCCGTTGCAGCCACGCGATCATCTCGCGATGGTTACCGTCCCCCATGGGCTTGACCACGACCCTTCCGTTGATGAACTCCAGCCACACGGTCTCCGGGGCATGGCGTTCGAGTTCCTCGAACTCCTCGACGGACATCTGGGGCTGGTACTCGGGGGTCATGGCGTCGCCTCCTCGACCCCATACTGCCCCGACCGGCACCTCCTGCACGCTCATACACCCCTCCGCAGCGCCCGACCTCCGGGAGAGCGCAGACCGCCCGCCGCACGTACCTGCGTGGCCCACTCGTGCACTTCCCCGGCTGTGAGCATCGGCCTCGACAGAAAAGTCGCCGGCATCTGCGGGATGCGCTCGCCCTCCGGCGTCTCCAGCCAACCCGGAAAACCAATGGAGGAGCTCGGAACCCGAGGCGCGGAGCCCGAGGCTCAAGCTCCGGGCTGAACTGCGGAGATGAAGGCCGACCAGGCGGGGGCGGCGACGCGGAGCCGGGGGTCGGAGGGGACCTTGGAGTCCCGGATGTGGACGGCGGCGGAGAAGGCGACTTCGACGCAGTTGCCGCCCTCGTTGTCGCTGTAGCTGGACTTGAACCACTTCAGCCGGTCACCCACGCTGATCCGCTCGGCCAGGACGACGGTGTCGCCGATCCGGATCTCGGCGTGCCCGATCAGTCCGTCCTCGGTGCGCACCCGCCCCAGTTCCTCGCCCCCGAACGCCTGGGTGACGAAGTCCAGGAACGCGCCCGTGTCGTCGGTGACGACCCAGGGCGCGAGGGTGGTGTACCCCTCCGGAGTGGCGTTGCCTCTGGTCCGCTCGGGCATGGCGATCCCCTCACCGGTGTCGGAAACATCGCCGACGACCGTAGGGACCGCTTGGGACGGGGACTGTCCTACCTGGAGGAGGAGCCCAGCCCCATCGCCCCGCCGATCTCCTGCTGCATGACCTGGCCCGCCTCGAACTCGAGGGTTTCGTCGCCCATGGTGGCCTGGTCGGTGTCGAGGCCGTCCAGTTCTTCCAGGGGCTGGTTGAGGCGGACGTGGATGAGGACGGACTGGAGGGCGCGCAGGACGGCGGAGGCGGTGGGGCCCCAGTTGGAGAAGTAGGAGAACTGCCACCACCACAGCGCCTCCGTGGTGCGGCCCGCGCGGTAGTGGGCCATGCCGTGGCGGAGGTCGGTGACGATGTCGGCCAGGTCGTCCGAGATCCGGGCCGGGACGGGCGCCTTGCGGGGCTCGTACGGGTCGAAGACCTCGGAGTAGACGTCGACGGGGTCGAGCAGGCGTCCGAAGTTCTCGCGGAGCTGGTCGACGTCCGGCTCCGGGCCCGGGTCCGGCTCGTAGCGCTCGTCGGGGACGATGTCCTCGTGCGCGCCGAGACGGCCGCCGGCCAGCAGGAGCTGGGAGACCTCCAGGAGGAGGAAGGGAACCGCGGAGTCCGGCTCGTCGCCCTTCGAGACCTCCGTCACGGCCACCAGGAAGCTCTCCACCTGGTCCGCGATCTGGACCGCGAAGTCGTCCGGGTTCTGCGCGGTCGCGTGCAGCGTGGCGTCAGACATCTAGGAGTCGTCTCCCCTCGAAGGCGCGGCCGAGGGTCACCTCGTCCGCGTATTCCAGGTCGCCGCCCACCGGGAGGCCGCTGGCCAGGCGGGTGACCTTCAGGCCCATGGGTTTGATCATGCGGGCGAGGTAGGTGGCGGTCGCCTCGCCCTCCAGGTTCGGGTCCGTGGCGAGGATCAGCTCGGTGACCGTGCCGTCCGCCAGGCGGGCGAGCAGCTCCCTGATCCGCAGGTCGTCGGGGCCGACGCCCTCGATCGGGCTGATCGCGCCGCCGAGCACGTGGTAACGGCCGCGGAACTCGCGGGTGCGCTCGATCGCGACGACGTCCTTCGGCTCCTCCACCACGCAGATGACGGTGGGGTCGCGGCGGCTGTCGCGGCAGATGTTGCACAGCTCCTCCTGTGCCACGTTGCCGCAGGTCGCGCAGAAGCGGACCTTCGCCTTCACCTCCAGGAGGGCCTGCGCGAGACGCCGTACGTCCGTGGGCTCCGCCTGCAGGATGTGGAAGGCGATCCGCTGCGCGCTCTTCGGACCGACGCCGGGCAGCCGCCCCAGCTCGTCGATGAGGTCCTGGACCACGCCTTCGTACAACGGACTGCCCTTCCTGGAGACTTTCGGTACGTACGGTAGTTGGCTGCCGCCTGTCCTAGGAAGGCGGTACGGATGACGCGCGGGCGACGAACATCAGAACGGCAGGCCGGGGATGCCGCTGCCGCCGCCCAGCCCCTGCGCCAGCGGGCCCAGCTTCTGCTGCTGGAGCGCCTGGGCGTTCTCGTTGGCCGCCTGGACCGCCGCGACGATCAGGTCGGCGAGGGTGTCGGTGTCCTCCGGGTCCACCGCCTTCGGGTCGATCTTCAGCGCGCGCAGCTCGCCGGAACCGGTCACGGTGGCCTTCACGAGGCCGCCGCCCGCCTGTCCGTCGACCTCCGTGTGCGCGAGTTCCTCCTGGGCCCGTGCCAGATCCTGCTGCATCTTCTGGGCCTGCTGGAGCAGCTGCTGCATGTTGGGCTGGCCACCACCGGGGATCACGATCAGCTCCTGGGTCGGGTCCGGACATTCTCTGCTGTGCATGAGCCTACGTGGTCGACGCAGCCATCGCCCCGCCACTCTTTCGAGTGAGATTCCCGGCGGCCCTATACCTGATCAAGCACCCCTTCCGGGCTGAAAAGAGACGAAAGCACCGCCTTCGCCACCCGTTGGGCGGTAGGAAGGGTTCCCGTCGTCAGCATCCATGGTCAGGTCCAGCGCCAGTCACGGAACGTGACCGGCCGGGATCAGTAGGGAGTACCGGGTGGGTCAGCCGGAGATGCAGCCCGAGGGGCCGGCTCAGGAGGGGCGGGGCGGCGAGGGTGCGGCCGGACTGCGGCCGGGTGATCTGACCGGGCGGGCGTTCCCGCTCGGGGACTGGGGCCGTCCGGCCGAGCGGCTCGACGAGCTGTACCGGTGGGTGGAGCGCGGGGCGCTGGAGACGGCCGGGTGGTATCTGACGGACCGGGTGTGGAAGCGGCGGGGGGCGCGGGCGCTGCGGTGCGGGGCGGCGGTGGGGGCGGTGCTGGGGGCGGCGCTGCCGCTGCTCGACCTGACCGGGGCGGTCGGCGGGGTCGCGCCGTGGGGGTATCTGGCGCTGCTGCTGGCGGTGTCCTGCGTCGGCGTCGACCGGTTCTTCGGGGTGACGTCCGGGTGGATAAGGGACATGGCCACCGCGCAGGCCGTGCAGCGGCGGCTGCAGGTGCTGCAGTTCGACTGGGCGTCGGAGAGCGTGCGGGAGGTGCTGGGGCCGGCGGAGGGTACTGCGAGCGAGGCGGCCGAGCGGTGTCTGGGGGTGCTGCGGCGGTTCTCGGAGGACGTGACGGAGCTGGTCCGTACGGAGACGGCCGACTGGATGGTGGAGTTCCGGACGGGGCCGACGCCGCTGGGCATGCAGGCGACGGTGGCGGCGGGGCCGCGGGCCGACGCGGGCCACCTGAACGGCCGCTTTCCGCTGCCGCCGGCCAACGGGGCTCGCCCCAACATGCCGAGACAGAGGCCACCAGAGCCTCGGTGAGGGGGGCCGCGCGCCGCCGGTCCGGTGCAGCACCGCGGTGGCATTCGCGCAGTTCCCCGCGCCCCCTCAGGGGGCTTCCCGCCATGGTCCGGTGCGGCGCCGTGGTGGCATTCGCGCAGTTCCCCGCGCCCCTTCAGGGGCGCTGAAGCGGCGGGGGCGTGGGGGCGCCCCGTAGGGGCGCGGGGAACTGCGCGGCCGACTACGACGGCGGTGCACCCGGAATTGTCCGGACGCCCGAATGTCTTGACATCGTCAAGACGGCCCCCTCATCGTGAGCACGCAGGCTCTGGACGGTCCAAGGAGGGGCAGCCCATGGTGCGTACGCTCGGCGTCGCCGTCGTCGGATTCGGCTGGATGGGGCGGGTGCACACCCAGGCCTACCAGCGCGTCCCCCACCACTTCCCGGAGCTGCCGGTCCGTGCCGAGCTGGTGGCCGTCGCCGAGGAGGTGCCGGGGCGGGCCGAGGAGGCCGCCGCCCAGTTCGGGTTCGCGTCCACCACCCGGGACTGGCGGGACGTGGCGGCCGACCCCCGGGTGCACGCCGTCAGCATCACCGCGCCGAACTTCCTGCACCGCGAGATCGGCATGGCGATGGCCGAGGCCGGCAAGCACATCTGGATCGAGAAGCCGGTCGGGCTGACCGCCGAGGACGCGCGGGCCGTGTCCGACGCCGTCGCCAAGGCCGGCGTGCGGGGCACCGTCGGCTTCAACTACCGCAACGCCCCCGCCGTCGCCCACGCCCGCGAGCTGATCGCCTCCGGCGAGCTGGGCACCGTGACGCACGTCCGCGTCCGCCTCTTCAGCGACTACGCGGCTCACCCGGAGGGGGCCCTGACCTGGCGGTACGAGCGGGCGCGCGGGGGCGGCGGCGTCCTCGGCGACCTCGCCTCGCACGGCGTCGACCTGGCCCGTTTCCTGCTCGGCGACATCGAGTCGCTGGCCGCCGACACGGCCGTGTTCATCCCGGAGCGGGCCCGGCCCACCGGCGCGACGGCCGGCCACACCCTCGCCACCGGCGGCGAGCTCGGGCCCGTCGAGAACGAGGACTACGTCAACTGCCTGCTGCGCTTCGCCTCCGGCGCCCGGGGCGTCCTGGAGGCCTGCCGGGTCTCGGTCGGCGAGCAGAACAACTACGGCTTCGAGGTGCACGGCACCAGGGGCGCCGTCTTCTGGGACTACCGGCGGATGGGCGAGCTGGGAGTCAGCCGCGGCACCTCCTACCAGGACCAGCCCGTCAGCACGGTGTTCGTCGGCCCCGGCCACGGCGAGTACGGCGCCTTCCAGCCCGGCGCGGCCAACGCCATGGGCTACGACGACCTCAAGGTGATCGAGGCCCGAGCCTTCCTGCGGTCGATCGCCGACGGCACCGACCACGGCCCCACCCTCGACGACGCCGTGCACAGCGCCACCGCCCTCGACGCGATGAGCCGCTCGGCCGAGCAGCGCACCTGGGTGAGCCTGCGCTGACCTCCGCGAAGACCACGGCGACGATGTTCGCCGGACGTCCAACTGAACCGTACGGGGCGGGTGTTCACTCCTTGCCGTAGGTCAGGCTCTCGCCGCCGTCCTTCTGCACCCGCCTCAGCTTGCCGTCCGGCAGCAGGGTCACCTCGGTCGCCTCGCCGGCGGTGCACGCCGAACGGGGCTTGCCGGAGGTGACCTTGGACGGGCCGATCTCCAACGGGCCCTTCGTGCCGGGCTTGTCGGCGAGCGGCGCGGTGAACTCGCAGTGGTAGCCGGGGCCGTCCGCGACCAGGGTGAGCACCGTGTCGCCCACCGCACCCTGCCGGATGGTCAGTTCGCGGGTGTTGTGGCCGGTGTCGTTGTCTATCGACGTGGCCCAGGTGCCGAGGAAGCCGCTGGGGACGGGGCCGGTGCCCGCCCCGGTGGCCGAGGCGGAGGGTGACGCGGACGGCGCCGGCTCGCCCGCGGTGGTGGGGCCGGTGGCCGTCGCGGTGGGGGTGGTCCGGTCGGCCGCCTTGTCGTCCGTGCCGTCGCCGCCGCTGTTCAGGAGCGCGTACACCGAGCCGCCCGCGGCCAGCAGCACGATCAGCGCGACGGCGACGAGGAGGGCGGTGGAGCGGGGGGTGCGGCGCGGCTCGTCGGCGGGAAGGGGGTCGTAGAGCGGGGGCGGGGGGACGGGCGGGTAGCTCTGGGTGGGGTCGGGGGTGAGGTCGGGGGCCGTCTGCGCGTACGGGTTGTACGGCGGCTGCGGGTGCTGGTGCGGCTGGTTCGGGTAGCCGTAGGCCGGGTGGGCGGGGGCGTGTTCGGGGGACGGGGTGCCGAGTCCCGGCCGTGGATGGTTCGTGGCCGGTCGCGCCCCCGCGGCGGCGGCCGCGGACTCTCCGACGCCCCGCGCCCCTTGGTCCGCCGGCCCCTGCGCCCACGGATCGGTCGCCGCGGACCCGGACGACCCGGTCAGGGCCCCGTGGATCGTCGGGTCCTCCACCTCCAGCAGCTCCACGGCATGGCGGCCCAGTTGCGCCACCAGCGCACCCGGCAGCCAGGGATCCCTCGACCGGCCCTCCCAGACGGTGTCCCCGGCTCCGGTGCGGGCCAGGATCGCGTCCAGGGACGGGCGGGCCGCCGGGTCCTTGCGCAGGCAGTCGCGGACCACGTCGGCGATGTCCTCGGGGAGGCCGGAGAGGTCGGGGTCCTCCTGGGCGATGCGGAACATCAGGGCGTGCGCGCCGCCCTCCGCGGAGCCGAAGGGGAGCCGGCCGGTGGCCGCGTAGGCCAGCACCGAGCCGAGGCAGAAGACGTCGCAGGCCGGCGTGATCCGGTCGCCGCGCACCTGCTCGGGGGCCATGAACCCGGGCGAGCCGAGGAGGGAGCCGGTCTGGGTGAGCCCCTCGCCGGGCAGCGTCTCCAGGGCCCGCGCGATGCCGAAGTCGATGACCCGCGGCCCCTCTATGGTGAGCATCACGTTGGACGGCTTCAGGTCACGGTGGACGATCCCCGCCGCGTGGATGTTGCCGAGCGCGTGCGCCAGCCCGGCGGCGAGGATGCGCACCGACCGCTCGGGCAGCGGCCCGTGGTCGTGCTCGACGACCCGCTGCAGGCTCGGCCCGGCCACATAGCCGGTGGCCACCCAGGGCACCGCGGCCTCGGTGTCGGCGTCGAGGACGGGCGCGGTCCAGAACCCGCCGACCCGCTGGGCGTTGCGGACCTCCTGCCGGAAGCGCGCCCGGAACTCCTCGTGCTCGGCGAGCTCCGCCCGGACCAGCTTCACGGCGACCGTGCGGCCCCGCTCCGACCGGGCGAGATAGACGTGCCCCATGCCGCCCGCGCCCAGCCGCGCCAGCAGCCGGTAGCTCCCGATGTGCTGCGGATCCCCCGGCCCCAGCTTCTCCATGGCAGATCCGCCCCTCGCTCACACTTGTGATCGAGCCGAGAATAATGCGGGCCTTCCGGGGATCGCGCGGCGCCATGTCTACGGTTACGTAACAGGCACGGGTGCCGGTCGCCCGGCCGGGTCCCCCCATGCTGGACAACCTGTCGCGGAATCCCCCGGACCACGGAACATGTCGCCGATACCGCTCCCGTGCCGGGCGCTCCTACGCTCCCGGCCATGACCCCTCAGCCCCATCCCCAGGCCGGAGCCGCCGTGAAGGCGGCCGATCGCGCGCACGTCTTCCACTCCTGGTCCGCGCAGGACCTCATCGACCCGCTCGCCGTGGCCGGCGCCGAAGGGTCGTACTTCTGGGACTACGACGGCCGGCGCTACCTGGACTTCACCAGCGGGCTCGTCTTCACCAACATCGGGTACCAGCACCCGAAGGTCGTCGCCGCCATCCAGGAGCAGGCCGCGAGGATGACGACCTTCGCGCCCGCCTTCGCCGTCGAGGCGCGGTCGGAGGCGGCCCGGCTGATCGCCGAGCGCACGCCCGGTGACCTCGACAAGATCTTCTTCACCAACGGCGGCGCGGACGCGGTCGAGCACGCCGTGCGGATGGCCCGGCTGCACACCGGGCGCCCGAAGGTGCTGTCCGCCTACCGCTCGTACCACGGCGGCACCCAGCAGGCGGTGAACATCACCGGGGACCCGCGCCGCTGGGCCTCCGACAGTGCGGCCGCCGGGGTCGTGCACTTCTGGGCGCCGTTCCTGTACCGCTCCCGTTTCTACGCGGAGACCGAGGAGCAGGAGACCGCGCGGGCGCTGGAGCACCTGGAGACCACGATCGCGTTCGAGGGGCCGGGGACGGTCGCGGCGATCGTGCTGGAGACCATCCCCGGGACCGCCGGGATCATGGTTCCGCCCGCCGGGTATCTGACCGGCGTCCGGGAGATCTGCGACAAGTACGGGATCGTCTTCGTCCTGGACGAGGTGATGGCCGGGTTCGGGCGGACCGGGGAGTGGTTCGCCGCCGACCTGTTCGGGGTCGTACCCGACCTGATGACCTTCGCCAAGGGGGTGAACAGCGGGTACGTGCCGCTCGGCGGGGTGGCCATCGGCCCGGAGATCGCCGAGACCTTCGCCAGGCGGCCCTACCCGGGCGGTCTGACGTACTCGGGGCATCCGCTGGCCTGCGCGGCCGCGGTCGCGACGATCAACGTGATGGCGGAGGAAGGGGTCGTCGAGAACGCGAAGCGGCTGGGGGCGGAGGTCGTGGGACCGGCGCTCGCCACGCTCGCCGAGCGGCACCCGAGCGTCGGGGAGGTGCGCGGGGTCGGCATGTTCTGGGCGCTCGAACTGGTGCGGGACCGGGAGAGCCGGGAGCCGCTGGTGCCGTACAACGCGGCCGGGGAGGCGAACGCGGCGATGACCGCGTTCGGGGCGGCCGCGAAGAAGCACGGCCTGTGGCCGTTCGTGAACATGAACCGGACGCATGTCGTGCCGCCGTGCAACGTGAGTGAGGCCGAGCTGAAGGAGGGGTTCGCGGCGCTGGACGCTGCGCTGAGCGTGGCCGACGAGTACACGGTGTAAGGGCCGCCGTTGCCGGGCGCGGGCCGGTGGGGGCTGGTCGCGCCCACGCGGCGGTAGCCGCAGATCCGACTACGCCCCGCGCCCCTGAAGGGGCGCCCGCGCCGTGGATCAGTGCGGCGCCGTGGGGCTGCTGGTCGCGCCCACGCGGCGGTAGCCGCACGTCCGAGTACGCCCCGGCGCCCTCACGGGGCGCTTCTCCCAGGTGGCTCAGACGAGCCGTAGAAAGGACCCACGGGTAGCTTCCCGGGTGCAGATGGAGTACACGCGGAACCCGAACGCGTAAGGTGGCGTGCTCGTACATGTATCTGTGAGCGAGCACGTCACCCGCACGCGTGAGGAGAGGCACCCGACGATGCCCGGCAACGGCGCTGTGACCCGCAGTACCCTGCGCCAGCAGATCGCGGACGCGCTCCGTGACGAGGTGCTCGCCGGGCGGCTGCAGCCGGGGCGGGAGTTCACGGTCAAGGAGATCGCCGAGCAGTACGGGGTCTCCGCCACGCCCGTCCGCGAGGCGCTGGTGGACCTGTCGGCGCAGGGCGTCCTCGACGCCGACCAGCACCGCGGCTTCCGGGTGCCGGAGTACACGTCCGCCGACTACCGGGGCATGATCGAGGCCCGCAGCCTGGTCACCGACGGCATGTTCCAGGCCCTCACCGACGGCCTCCACCCCGCCTTCAAGGACCCCGAGGAACCGCGGGTGGCGGCCGCCCTGGCCACGGTCCGGCGCCGCGGCGACGAGGCGCAGCGCGCCGCCGCCGCCGGTGACCTGACCATACTCATCGGCTACGACCTGCGGTTCTGGCGCGAGCTGGCCGCGCTGTTCGGCAACCCCTACCTCGCCGACTTCCTGCACCGGCTGCGCGTGCAGTCCTGGGTGTGCGCGGTGCAGCATCTGCGCGGGCTGCCCGATCTACGCGGGTATCTGTGGTCCCGGCACACCGAGTTGGTCGACGCGCTGTCCCGCCGGGACGCCGAGGCCGCCCGCGGGATCGTCGCCGCGTACAACACGCACTCCCTCGCCCTGATCGAGCGACTGGCGGAGAAGAACGGATGACCGAGAGCAGGGAGACCGTCGACCTATCCGTCGTCATCCCGGCGTACAACGAGGAAGAGCGGCTCGGCCCCACGCTCGGCGCCGTCACCCGCTACCTCGCCGACAACGAGAGCCGCTTCGGCTCCTGGGAAGTGATCGTCTCCGACGACGGCTCGACGGACGGGACGCGCGACGTCGCCGCCCTGGGGCATCCGCGCGTCCGGCTGGTCGCCGCCGACCGCAACCGGGGCAAGGGCAACGCCCTGCGCCTCGGTGTCGCCGCGACCGCCGGCAGCCGCGTGCTGGTCACCGACGCCGATCTCGCGGCGCCGATCGAGGAGCTGGAGCGGCTGGACAAGGCGCTCAGCGAGGGCAGCGCGGCGGCGATCGGCTCGCGCGCGGTGCCGGGCGCGGAGATAGCCGACCACCAGAACCGGCTGCGCGAGCTGCTCGGCCGGGCCGGGAACCTGCTGATACGCGCGACCGCCGTCCCCGGCATCCGCGACACCCAGTGCGGGTTCAAGCTCTTCGACGGCGACCTGGCCCGGGAGGCCTTCGCCGACTCCCGGCTGGACGGGTGGGGCATCGACGTCGAGGTCCTCCGGCACCTGCACCGCGACGGCCACCCGATCGCCGAGGTCCCGGTCCGCTGGAGCCACCAGCCCGGTTCCAAGGTGGGCCCGCTGGACTACCCGAGGGTCCTCGCCGACCTGGTCCGGCTGAGGCTGCGCCGGCTGCGCCCGGCGGACCTGCTGGTCCCGGTCCTCTTCCTGGTCCTGTCGATCGCCCTGTACTCGGGCCGCTTCTTCGACCCCGGCCACCGCTATCTCACCGACTCCCTCCAGGACCAGAACCAGTGGGAGTGGTTCTTCGCGGTGACCGCGGACAACCTCGCGCACCTGCGCAACCCGCTCTTCTCCGACCTGCAGAACTTCCCCGACGGCGTCAACCTCATGGCCAACACGGTCATGCTGGGTCTGTCCGTGCCCTTCGCCCCGCTGACGCTGCTGGCCGGTCCGGCCGTCTCGCTCTCCGTCTGCATGGCGCTCGGGCTCGCCGCGACCGCCGTCGCCTGGTACTGGCTGATCGTGAAGCGGGTGGTACGGCACCGGGGCGCGGCCTTCGTCGGCGCGGCGCTCGCGGCCTTCGCGCCGCCGATGGTCAGCCACGCCAACGCGCACCCCAACTTCGTGATCCTGTTCATGATCCCGCTGATCATCGACCGGGCCCTGCGCCTCGCCTCCGGCGAGCGGGTCCGGCGGGACGGGATCGTGCTCGGACTGATGGCTGCCTACCAGGTCTTCCTGGGCGAGGAGCCGTTCCTGCTGGCGGCGCTGGGGATGACTCTGTTCGCCCTGGCGTACGCGGCCGCGCGCCCGCAGGTGGCGAAGGAGGCCTGGCGCCCGCTGGCCAAGGGCCTGCTGATCGCCGGGGCGGTCTGCCTGCCTCTGGTCGCCTACCCCCTGTACTGGCAGTTCACGGGGCCGCAGAGCTACCACAGCGTCCTGCACGGCGACAACGCCGGAAACAGCCCGCTCTCCCTGCTGGCCTTCGCCGAGCGCTCGATGCTCTTCGGGGACGCGGGCCGCGCCAACGAGCTCTCCCTCAACCCGACCGAGCAGAACGCCTTCTACGGCTGGCCGCTGGTCCTGGTCGCCTTCGGGATCGTCGTACGGCTGTGGGAGCGGCCGCTGGTCAAGGCGCTGGCGTTCACGTCGGTGGCCGCGGCGGTCCTGTCCATGGGCCCGAAGATCCGGATCCCGCTGACGCAGACGGTGTATCCGGGCCCCTGGGCGCTGGTGCGGAAGTTCCCGCTCTTCGAGTCCGTCATCGAGGGCCGGGTGGCGATGATCTGCGCCCCCGCGCTGGGCGTCCTGCTCGCCGTGGCCCTGGAGCGGATCCTCGCCACCCGCAGGATCGGTGCCCAGTACGCCGGCCTGCTGGCCGTCGCCCTCGCCCTGCTCCCGATCGTCCCCGCCCCGCTCAAGGCCGATCCGCGGGTGCCGGTGCCGGAGTTCATCAGCAGCGGGATGTGGAAGTCGTACGTGGGCAAGGGCGAGTCCCTCGTCCCGCTCCCGCTCCCGGACCCCGGCGCGGCCGAGGCCCTGCACTGGCAGACCAGCGTCGACATGGGCTTCAAGGTCCCCGGCGGATACTTCAACGGCCCCTACGGCGCGGACCGCACCGGCATCTACGGCGCCGTCCCGCGTTTCACCTCCGACATGCTGCGGGACGTCCGCTACAGCGGGAAGGTGCCGGTGATCGGCAAGAACTGGCGGGCGCAGGCCAGGAAGGACTTCGCGTACTGGAAGGCGGGGGTCCTGGTGGTCGCCCCGCAACCCAACGACGACAAACTACGACAGGCGGTGGAGGCTCTGACCGGAAAACCCGGTAAGTGGACCGGTGGGGTCTGGGTATGGGACCTGCACGAGGGGAGCTGACCGGTGCCGCACGGACTACTCTTCCCTGACCACCTGGCTGAGCACTTGCTGTGCACGCGCTGACACTAGGAGCCCTCTTTGGCCTGTGACCTCTGGCTGGTACCGCTCGTCGACGTGTTGTGCCACACCCCCGACAATCCGTTCGCCGAGGAACTCGCGCAGTACAACAAGGTGCTGGCCGAGGCCGGGCTGCCCCCGGTGCCGGTGTACCAGTACATGCCGGGCCTGTCCGGCGAGGTCGCCCCGGTGGCCGGCTTCGACTACGACGCGCTCCACTTCCTCCGTCGCGCCTATCTCCTCCAGGTCTGCGGCCTGCCCGTCTCCCCCGTGGACGACCTCGGCGGCGACTACGAGCAGCTGCTGGAGATGTTCGAGTCGACGGCCCAGCAGTCGCACCTGGTCTGGCACTACGACCACGCGGGCGCCTACGTCCCGGTCGACTTCCCGAACCCGCTCTCCAGCGACGAACTCCTCGCCAGCGGCGGCCCCCTCGGCTCCTCCCACGCGCTGCTGCGCGAGCTGGAGTACGTCGCCCCGTCCATCGGCATCGACCCGGCGAACCCGCCGGCCGCGCCGCAGCCCCCCGCCGCCCCCACCGGCCTGGAGGAACCGGCCGTCCCCGCCCCCTACGACCCGAGCCCCTTCGCCCGCGAACGCCACGTGTGGCTCGGCCTGCACGCGGCGGCGACCCGCAGCCTGGCCCAGGGCTCGATGATCGTCTTCAGCTGACGGGCGGGGCGGCGAGGAGGTCGGTTCTCGACGATCCGGACGGTGCGGTGCCCGTGCCCCGGTGACGCGTCGGGGCCCTGGTGAGTACCGCACGGCCGCGCGGCCACTCGACGGTCGTTTCTACGCCGCCCCGAGGTGAACTTTCTGCAATTCACCCGTCGGTGCAGCGAATTCGTACGGCTTCTCGAATACCTCGCAGACCGTCGAGTACTGCCGGGTCACCGGGTCCCGGTGCACCACCCGCCGCAGATAACGCCGTTCCTCCAGCTCACGGAGGGAGGCGATGATCGTCATGCACCCTTCCCGACGCCGCTCGGCGAGGATGCGCTCCGTGATCCAGCAGCCGTTCGGAAGGCTCAAGAGGTACGCCAGTACGCCTACCGCGCCCCAGGACAGACGTCGGTCCCGGGAAAGGGAGGTGGCGAGGGCTGCGAAGGCGCGCAGGGGCGCCGTACGATGAACGCGCACGGGAGGGTTAGCTCCTTGTGTCGAGCCCCCGGGTGTTGGCGCACCGCGGGGGCAATCTGTTGATCGTGACTCTATGGCCACACAAAGAGCCGAGCGCAAGCCACAATCCCTTTTTCGTACCACCGTGTTGACGCAATTCACTCCGCAGAGTGAAGAGCGGTCCGCAGCAATCGCGTGTGCACGAAACGGCCGTGCGCGGAGGGCCGATAGCGCCACGACAGGGGCCACGTCATGTCGTCCAGCGCGGGAATCGGGATGTAGGAGACGCGGGCCGGAACGGCCGTCAGCCGGGTCACCTCCGCAGGCCAGGGCAGGTGGTCCGTACTCCCGGCCGGTACCAGGAAGTACACGTACCGCCGCCCGCTGGCGACCTCGATGACGGGCCCGGGGTCACCCCCGGTCATCTCCGCGAGCCGGTCGGCGAGCCGCCGCCCCCATTCCCCGTCGTCCACCCGCACCGCGTCGAACTGGACACCGGCCTTGCGGAGTTGGACCCCGGCGGCGGGCAGCCAGCCGAGATTTAAGGAGTCACTTTGGGTGTTCATGAGACCAGTGTCGGCAGACGCGGCTAGCTTTTCCATAACTCTGAGTTGACCACTGAATACGGTCAGAAACCAGGGGGCGTCGGTTGTGTCCGGTTGAGTTCGGTTGAGTTCGGGGGTGACCGCAATGGCGCGAGCCGAGAACAAAGAGGAAGCGGGGGGTACGGCACAGCTCCTTGCCGCCCTCGCGAAGGCCTTCCGTGAGCAACAGCAACTGACCCAGGACGAGTTGGGCAAGCGCATCGGCTACACCGGGTCCGCGATCAGCGCGATGGAGACGGGGGCGCAGCCGGCCAGCGACAAGATGCTCGCCAAGCTGGAGGAGGCGATCGGCGGCGGGCTGGGGATCTTCGAGAAGGCTCGCAAGTTCGTGCTGCTGGACAAGTACCCGCCCCAGTTCAAGAACTTCGCGCTGGTGGAGCAGGAGGCGGTGACCCTGTCGTCGTACCAGACGTTCGTGATCGACGGCCTGTTCCAGACACCGGAGTACGCACGGGCCTTGATCGGCGGCGGCTACCCCAAGCTGCCGGAGGAGAAGGTGGAGGAGCTGGTCGAGGCGCGGGTTGCACGACGGGCGCTGTTCGACCGGGCGGATCCGACGCCGATGATCGAGGTGATTCTGGAGGAGTCGGTGCTGCGGAGGCCGTTCGGGAGCTGGGAGGTGACGCGTGACCAATTGCGGTCGCTCGCGGAGGACGCTGAGCGTGACAATGTGAGCGTGCAGGTATTGCCGTTGGAGCGGGGGTTGCGGGCTGGCCATGCAGGCGCACGCGGCAACATGGTCCTGGTGAAGACCAAGGAGCACCACGACCTGGTCTACCTGGAGATCGAAGAGGAGAGTCTCCTGGTCAGCGACCCAGCGAAAGTCGCTCGCCTCACCCACCGGTATGCCAAGATCCGAACGCAGGCTCTGAGTTCGGATGACTCACTCAGCCTCATCCGGAAGTTGGCGGGAGAAGAGCGGACATGACGGGAACTCTGCAGTGGTTCAAGTCCAGCTACAGCGATGACAGCGGCGGCCAGTGCCTCGAAACCGCCTACACCTGGCGCAAGTCCTCCCACAGCGACGACGACGGCGGGAACTGCCTCGAAATAGCCCCCTGCCCCCACGCCGTCCACGTCCGCGACTCCAAGACCGGCGCCGACGGTCCCCACCTCACCCTCTCCCCCGCCGCCTGGGTCGCCTTCCTGACGTCGGCCGGGTGATCAGCCGAAGACGGTGAAGAGGGCCAGCGCGGGCCCGGCCGCGTACACGAGGACGCCCGCCGCCAGGGCGGTCCACGGCCGTCGGGCCCGCACCGTCCCGAGCACGACGGTGACCGCCGCGGCGACCAGCGCGACCGTCGGCCCGAACATGGCCACGAGCATCCAGCCGCCGGAGTCGTCGCAGAACCGGGCTGTCCCGGCCGCGGTGCCGCAGCTGTCACTGGCGAAGAGCATGCCGAAGAACAACAGCCCGTTGACCGCGACCGCGGCCGCGAGCAGCAGCCCGGCCGTCACGGCGAAGACCACGGTGAGCGGCCTGCCCGGCACAGGACGCGGCGGCGGGAACCCCGGACCGTAGGACGGGGGGTACGGAGGCGGTGGAAAACTCATGCCTCCCATTGCGCCAGTGCCCGCGCGTCCCCGCCTGAGTACGGCTACTCAACCCATGTGGGCTCGTGCCCGGGGTGGGTCACCAGGGCACCTCCCCGTCGTCGTCGAAGAAGCGGCCGGTCGGGCCGTCGTCGGGCAGGGTGGCGAGGCGGATCGCGGTCGCCGCGCCCTGTTGCGGGGTGCGGTGACCCTGGAAGCCGTTGAGGTCGGTGGCGCAGTAGCCGGGGCAGGCGAGGTTGATCAGGATGTTCGTGTCCTGGAGTTCCCTGGCGTACTGGACGGTGACACCGTTGAGGAACGTCTTGGACGGGGAGTAGGCCACGGCGATCGGGCCCACCTGGGCGTCGGGCGTGGTCTGCCGGGTGAGGGAGCCGACGCTGCTGGACACGTTGACGATCCGCGGGGACGGCGAGCGGCGCAGCAGCGGCAGCATCGCGTTGGTGACGCGGATGACGCCGATGACGTTGGTCTCGACTGCCTCCCGCACCGTCGCGAGGTCGGCGGCGGTCGGTGTCTGCGCCATGCCGCCGGTGATGCCGGCGTTGTTGACGAGGGCGTCGAGGCGTCCGGCGTGGTCCTCGATCAGCGCGGCGGCAGCCTGCACGCTCGCGTCGTCGGTGACGTCGAGCGGCACGCCGAACGCGTCGACGCCGGCCGCCCGCAGCTTGGCCACGGCGGTCTCGCGGCGCTCCTCGTTCCGGGCGCCGACGCCGACGCGCCAGCCGAGGGCGCCGAGGCCGGCCGCGATCTCGTACCCGATGCCCTTGTTCGCGCCGGTGACCAGCGCGGTCTTCTGCTGTTCGGTCATGCCTCGATCCTGTCCGGGGCGGGGCGGATGGGCCAGGACCGATCGGGTGGGCAGCGATACCGCAGGGGTATCGGTCCGGGCCGGCTCGGTAGCATGGGGGGCGTGGAGACGCGGGAGTTGCGGTACTTCGTGGCCGTCGCCGAGGAGCTGCACTTCGGGCGGGCGGCCCGGCGGCTCGGGATGGCGCAGCCCCCGCTGTCGCGAGCGATCAGCCGGCTGGAACGCCGGCTCGGAGCGGCGCTGCTGGAACGCACCAGCCGTACGGTCACCCTGACCGAGGCCGGGTCGGTGCTGCTGCGGGAGGCCCGCGCGGCGCTGGACGCGGTGGCGGCCGCCGAGCAGCGCACCCGGCGCGCGGCGCTCGCCGCGTCCGGCCAGGCGGGCGTGGTGCTGGCCACGAAGGCGGGCGCGTCCGGCGAACTGCTGGCGAAGATGCTCGACGCCTACGCCGCCGAACCGGACGCGGTCGCCGTCGACCTGCTGCTGTGCGGGATCGGCGAGCAGGAGCGGATGCTGCGGGACGGACGGGCCGACGTGGCGCTGCTGCACCTGCCGTTCGACTCCACGGCGGGCTTCGACAGCGAGGAACTGCTGACGGAGGGCCAGGTGCTGGTGGTGCCGTCCGGGCATCCCCTCGCCCTCCGGGAGCAGGTGCGGACGGCCGAGGTCGGCGAGCCGGCCGGGCTGCCCCTGGCGCGCTGGCCGGAGCGCGACGGCAGGTATCCGGAGGGAGCCGGTCCGGAGGTCCGGGACCAGGCCCAGCTGTACCAGCTGATCGCGCTGGGCCGCGCCTGCTGTGTCGTACCGGAGTCCGTCCGGACGCTCCTGCGCGAGGACCTCACCGCCGTACCGGTGGTGGACGCGCCGCCGGTCACCACCGTGATCGCCTGGCCGCCGCACAGCCGCTCCCGAGCCGTCGCCGACCTGGTCCGCACCGCCACCCAGCTCTGACCCCGCCGACCCGGCGTCCGGGTGACCAGCAGCGCGGGGACCTGCTGCTGTACCGGGGTGGTGGCACTGCACTCGGCAGCGCCACCACCCTGCGCATCGGAGGGTGCGGAACCGTGAAGCAGCCGGGCCGGGGGGCTAGAAGACCGGGGTGCCGTCCTGGGTCAGCTTCCAGTTGGTGGCCGCGAAGGTCGACGGGTCGATGGTGCCCTTGGCCGTGGCGTAGGCGATCATCAGGTCGCGGACCTGGTTGGTGGAGCTGTAGGCGGTCTCCGCGGCGGCGATGTGCGGGTAGCCTGAGCCGCCGTTGGCGCGGTAGTTGTTGACGGCGACGACGAAGACCTGGTCGTCGGGGACCGGCGCGCCGTTGTAGGTCAGGTTCTTGATGCGCGAGCCCTCGGCCGCCGCGATGTCGATCTCGTAGGAGACGCCGGACGCGGTGTCGTACATGTAGTCCCAGAAGCTGTTGGCGTTGGTGAGGGTGGCGGTGTCCACCTTCGTGCCGCTGGGGACCTGGTGGTAGTACTTCGCCGCGTACTCCAGGTAGTCCTTGAGCTGGGCGCCGGTGAGCTTCTTGCCGTACAGCGTGTTCTCGTAGATGTAGAGGCCGGCGATGTCGCGGATGGTCACGTTGCCGGCCGGGATGTCGGCGGTACGGCTGAAGCACGCCGCCACCGAGATCAGCGGGAGCGCCGCGTCCGCCGCCGACAGGCCCGCCCTGACCGCCTCGGTCTGGACCTCGTGGATGAAGTCGATGGCGGGCACGTCCTTCCAGCAGGCCTCCGCCGTCGACATCTCCTGAGTCGACGTGCCGATCGCCGTGTTGACGTACTTGACCACCAACTGGTGGTCCGCGGCCAGGAGTTCGGTGATCCTGGGGTCCTCGGCGACGGTGTTGCTGTTCAGCGTGGTGGCGGTCTTCCTGGTGACCTTCCAGGAGCCGTGCACGTGCTCCAGCTCGAAGTCGAAGACGGAGAGGCGGTAGCCGTAACAGTACGGCTCGGAGAGGAGGACCTCCTCGCCCGTCTCCGCGTTCTTCACCGTGTAGGTCGGGACGTCGACGTGGGTGTGCCCGACCAGGATCGCGTCGATGCCGGGGACCTGCTCGGCGACCAGGTTGGACGCGTTCTCCACGTAGGGGAGTTCGTCGCCCCACGACGTCGAGCCGTCCAGGCCCGAGTGGTCGGTCAGGAAGACGACGTCACAGCCGAGGGCGCGCAGCCGCGGCACGTACTTCTTCGCCTGCTCGACCAGGCCCGTGAAGGCCAGCTTCCCGGAGACGTTGTCCTTGTCCCACAGGGCGATGCCCGGGTTGGTGAGGCCGAGGATGCCGACCTTGATGTCCGGGCCGTGCGGGACCTTGATGTGCTTGACGGTGTAGGGCCGGAAGGCCGGCTTCAGCGTCTTGGCGTCCAGGGCGTTGGCGCCGAGCAGCGGGAAGTCGCACTGCTTCTCGAAGGTGCGGATGACCTCGATGCCGTAGTTGAACTCGTGGTTGCCGAGCGCGGCCGCGTCGTAGCGCATCTCGTTCATGGCGATCGCCATGGGGTGCTTGGGCCCGCGCTTGCCGTCCTTGCCGGTGATCGGGTCGACGTTCGCGTAGTAGTACGCGAGGGACGTGCCCTGGATGATGTCGCCGGCGTCGACGAGGAGCACTCTGTCCTCGCCCTTCTCCTTGCGCAGGTTCTTCACCAGGGTGGCGATGCGCGCGATGCCGTACGTGTTGCCCTTGGAGTCCACCGGGGCGGCGTTGGTGTAGTAGTCCCAGTTGAAGACGTGGCTGTGCAGGTCGGTGGTGCCCAGGATGGAGAAGCTCCAGGTCTTGGGCGCCTTCGGCGGCTTGGCGTGGCCGTGGCCGGCCTCGGCGGCCTGCGCGCTGCCGGTACCGACGGTTCCCGCGACGGCCACGGCAGCGCCGGTGACGGCGGACTTCTGCACGAACTCACGTCGGTTCATGGGATTGACGGGCATTCAGGGCTCCTGAAGGGGCGCGGGGAACGGGTGTTGGCGTGCGGGGCGCGGCGGGCTACCCGCGTAGATGCTGACCCCCGCCCGTTACCGGCGTAACCACGGAAAGCCCAAGGGCCGGTCAAGGATTCCCAAGACCGGCCCAAGTGGACGTGCGTACACACGACTTCACGGCCTACAGGAACGAGTTGATCTCGATCGTCTCGTCGCGGCCCGGACCCACGCCGATCGCGGAGATCGGGGCGCCGGACATCTCCTCCAGCGCCTTGACGTAGTTCTGCGCGTTCTTCGGCAGGTCGGCGAAGGACTTGGCCTTGGTGATGTCCTCGGACCAGCCGGGCAGCGTCTCGTAGATCGGCTTCGCGTGGTGGAAGTCGGTCTGCGAGTAGGGGAGTTCCTCGACCCGACGGCCGTCGATCTCGTACGCGACGCAGACCGGGATCTGCTCCCAGCCGGTGAGCACGTCGAGCTTGGTGAGGAAGAAGTCGGTGAGGCCGTTGACGCGGGTCGCGTAACGGGCGATGACGGCGTCGAACCAGCCGCAGCGGCGGTCCCGGCCCGTGGTCACGCCCCGCTCGCCGCCGATCCGGCGCAGCGCGTCGCCGTCCTCGTCGAACAGCTCCGTCGGGAACGGCCCGGCGCCGACCCGGGTCGTGTAGGCCTTGAGGATGCCGATCACCCGGCTGATCTTCGTCGGGCCGACACCGGAGCCGGTGCAGGCGCCGCCCGCGGTCGGGTTCGAGGAGGTGACGAACGGGTACGTGCCGTGGTCGATGTCCAGGAGCGTGCCCTGGCCGCCCTCGAAGAGGACCACCTTGTCCTGCTCCAGGGCCTGGTTGAGGACCAGGACCGTGTCGGCGACGTACGGAGCGAGCTTCTGCGCGTAGCCCAGCAGTTCCTCGACGACCTGCTCGACGGCGATCGCGCGCCGGTTGTAGAGCTTGGTGAGCATCTGGTTCTTGACGTCGAGGGCCGCCTCGACCTTCTGGGTCAGGATCGACTCGTCGTAGAGGTCCTGGACCCGGATGCCGACCCGGTTGATCTTGTCGGCGTAGGTGGGGCCGATGCCGCGCCCGGTCGTACCGATCTTCCGCTTGCCGAGGAAGCGTTCCGTCACCTTGTCGACGGTGACGTTGTACGGCGTGATGATGTGCGCGTTACCGCTGATCAGGAGCTTGGACGTGTCGACGCCACGCTCGTTCAGACCGCTCAGCTCGGAGAGCAGGACCGACGGGTCGACGACGACACCGTTGCCGATGACCGGGACACACGTGGGCGAGAGGATTCCGGAAGGGAGGAGGTGGAGCGCGTACTTCTGGTCGCCGACGACGACCGTGTGACCGGCGTTGTTGCCGCCCTGGTAGCGCACCACATAGTCGACGGAGCCGCCTAGCAGGTCCGTCGCCTTTCCCTTGCCTTCGTCACCCCACTGAGCACCGAGCAGCACAAGTGCGGGCACGCGCGTACACCCCTTCCGGGCGGGGCATGTCCAAGGTCAGGGGCGTACGCGTATTGTTCAGCGCCGCGTACCACCGCGACCGTCGTTGGCCGCACAACCGTCGGACCGGATGCCCCGGAATAGACGAAGCCCCTGGCGCAATAGCGCAAGGGGCTCTTGCACAGTGATGCTACCCGAGGAAGCGAGGCAGGACCGAGGTGGCGACTTTCGCGACGTCCGATCAGCTGCTGGTGATCATCGATCCGGCGGCACGGGAAACGGACGGCGAATCAGTCCGGATCGCGAAAGACGTGCTCAGCGCGGGTGCGGCCGCGAAGGTGTGCATGCCGGACGGCCCCGAGGAATTCGCCCGGGTGCTGGCCCGCCGGGGCTCGCGGCGGCCGGTGGTCGTCGGCGACGACGGCGCCCTGGTCCGCGCGGTGACCCTGCTGCACCGGCGTCGGGAGCTGGCCGGATGCGTGCTGTCCGTGGTCCCGGTGGGGGGCGCGCTGAGCGTCGCGCACACGCTGGGGGTGCCGGACGGCGCGGTGGCGGCGGCGCGGGCGGTCCTGGACGGGGTGGAGCGCCGGATGGACCTCCTCGTCGACGACAGCGACGGGGTGGTGCTGGGCGCGCTGCGGATCCCGCCGGTGGCGGCCGAGGCACGGGCCGCGGAGCCGGTGGCGGCGCGCGGCTGGCTGCGGCCCTACCAGCACCTCGTACGGTCCCTGTCGGCCGCCCGCCCGGTCCCGGCGGTGCCCGGCCCGCCGGCGCGGCTGCGGGTGGAGGTCGACGGGCGGACGGTGGTGGACCTGGACCAGCCGGTGGAGGGCGTCTCGGTGACCCCGGGCGGCCCCGGCGGGCTGGCCGAGGTCGAGGTGCGGCCCCTGTCGGTGGGCGCGGAGGCGACCCCGGTACGGGCCGCGGGGCGGACGGTCACGGTGGTCGGCGCCGACTTCCGCTACCGGGCCGACGGCGGGGTGGCCGGGCCGGTACGCCGCCGGACCTGGCGGGTGGTGGAGGGGGCCTGGGGGCTCACGGTGCCGGGGGCGTCTCAGGACAGGCACTAGCCTCCAGGTGATCGCTCTCGTCCTTCAGCTCCACCCCCGTCCGTCCCAGCTCCCGCCCCCTCACCAGCAGGGCCGCCAGCTTCTGGGCCGCCGTCTCGTAGGCGAGGCCGCGCGGCGGGCGGATGTTGGACAGGCAGTTGCGGTCCGCGTCCGTCGTCACGCCCGGAACCGGCCGGTACGTGAGGTACGCGCCCAGGGAGTCCGCCGCCGACATGCCGGGCCGTTCGCCGATGAGGACGACCACCAGGGCCGTGCCCATGGTGTGGGCGATGTCGTCGCCGAGGGCCACGCGGGCCTGCTCGGCCAGGACGACCGGGGCGACGCGCCAGCCGGCGAGGCGGGCCGCCGTGGCCCGCAGCACCGCCGCCGCGTGCGCGTGCACGGCCCGGCTGGACAGCCCGTCGGCGACGACGAAGACGACGTCCCAGTCGCCGACCGGGAGGTGGGCGCGGTCCACGGGGTCGAGGCGGCGCCCCAGGTCCGGCCGCTGCAGATACGTCAGCCGGTCACCGGCCGCGCTGCGCACCCGTACCGTCGGCAGGCCCGCCAGGCCCGCCGCGACCGTGTCCGGCTCGAACGGCGAGTGCACCGCGTCCCGCGCGGCCGCGTGCGCGGCCTGGAGGTCCAGGCGGTGCCGGGTGGGCAGGGCGGAGCCGGAGCGGCCGAGGCCGATCCGGGCCTGGGTGTGACGGCGCAGCAGCGGCCACAGCTCGTCGAGGCCACCGGGGGGCGCGCCGGCCGTGCGGACCACCGCGTCCGCCCCGCCCGCGTCCGCCCCGCCCGCGTCCGCCGTACCGGCCACCCCGGTCATGTCGGCCACCTCGGTCATGCCGGCCACCCCGGTCAGCTCCGTCAGCTCGGTCATGCGGCCAGTTCCCTTCCGATCGCGGTCAGCGGGTGGCCGTCGGCCTCGCGCAGGGCGCCGGTCCCGTCGAGCAGCCCGGTCGACCTCAGCCACGTCTCGAACTCCGGTGCCGGGCGCAGGCCGAGCACTTCGCGCAGGTAGAGCGCGTCGTGGTAGGAGGCGGACTGGTAGTTGAGCATGATGTCGTCGCCGCCCGGGGTGCAGATCACGAAGGAGGCGCCCGCGACGGCGAGCATGGTCAGCATGGTGGCGACGTCGTCGTCGTCGGCGTCGGCGTGGTTCGTGTAGCAGATGTCCAGGCCCATAGGCAGGCCGAGGAGCTTGCCGCAGAAGTGGTCCTCCAGGGCGGCCCGGAGGATCTGCCGGCCGTCGTAGAGGTACTCGGGGCCGATGAAGCCGACGACGGTGTTGACCAGGAGCGGGCGGTAGCGGCGGGCGACCGCGTACGCGCGCGCCTCCACCGTCTGCTGGTCCACCCCGTGGTGCGCGTCCGCCGAGAGCGCGCTGCCCTGCCCGGTCTCGAAGTACATGACGTTGTCGCCGACGGTGCCGCGGCCGAGCGCGAGCGCCGCCTCGTACGCCTCGTCGAGCAGGCCGAGGGTGACCCCGAAGGACGCGTTCGCGGCCTGCGTCCCGGCGACGGACTGGAAGACGAGGTCGACCGGGGCGCCGCGCGCCATCAGGTCCACGCTCGTGGTGACGTGGCAGAGCACGCAGGACTGGGTGGGGATGGCGTAGCGGCTGATCACGCCGTCCAGGAGGTCCAGCAGGTCCCGTACCGCCTTCGGGCTGTCGGTCGCCGGGTTGATGCCGATCACCGCGTCGCCGGAGCCGAGGAGGAGGCCGTCCAGGAGCGCGGCCGCGACCCCGGCCGGGTCGTCGGTCGGGTGGTTGGGCTGGAGCCGGGTGGCCAGCCGGCCGGGCAGCCCGATCGTCGAGCGGAACGCGGTGACCACCCGCACCTTGCGGGCGACGGCCACCAGGTCCGCGTTCCCCATCAGCTTGGAGACGGCGGCGGCCATCTCCGGCGTGAGCCCCGGCGCCACCGCGGCCAGCGCCCCGGTGTCCGCCGCCAGCAGCCACTCCCGGAACTCGCCGACCGTCAGGGCGGCGACGGGGGCGAAGGCGGCCGCGTCGTGGGTGTCCAGGATCAGCCGGGTCACGTCGTCGTCCTCGTACGGGATCACCGGCTCGGTCAGGAAGGTCGCGAGCGGCACCTCGGCGAGTGCCCAGCGCGCCGCGACCCGCTCCCGGGCGCTCGCGGCGGCGAGGCCGGCCAGCCGGTCGCCGGAACGTTCGGGGCTCGCGGCCGCGAGCAGGCGGGCCAGGGAGCCGAAGCGGTGGCGTTCGCCGCCGAGGGTGGCCGTGTACGTGGTCATGGCGGCGACCGTACGAGCCGGGTGTTGCCGACAGGTTGCGCCAGATTTCTAAAGGTCTAGTTGACAAACATTTAACGCCCCGAGACCCTCGGACGACTCATACGGCCTACAGAGTTCCGGTCCAGTACAGCCAGTGAAGAGCAGGAGAGGGGCCATCCGGATGGCAGTGGACGAGGGAGTCGCCCCGGCGACGAGAGACGGCGGGAAGACGGCCGGGACATCCGGAGGGACCGGCGCAGACGGCACGGTCCACCGGCTGAAGCCGAACGCGATCGGGTTGCTCGGCGTGGTCTTCATGGCCGTCGCGACCGCCGCGCCGATCACCGCGATGACCGGCAACGTGCCCTTCATGGTGTCGTCGGGCAACGGCATCGGCGCCCCGGCGAGCTACCTCGTCGCAATGGTCGTCCTGGCAATCTTTTCCGTCGGCTTCACCTCGATGGCGAAGCACATCACCTCGACGGGCGCCTTCTACGGCTTCATCTCCTACGGCCTGGGCCGCACCGCGGGCCTGGCCTCGGGGCTGCTCGCCACCTTCGCGTACGTCGTCTTCGAACCGGCGCTGATCGGCATCTTCTCGGTCTTCGCCAACACGACGCTCAAGGACCAGACCGGGCTGGACGTCCCGTGGTGGGCGTTCGCGATCCTGATGCTCGCCGTCAACGCGACCGGCACCTGGTTCGGCGTCAGCGTCGCCGAGAAGCTCCTCGTCGTCCTGCTCGGCACCGAGGTGACCGTCCTCGCGGCGATGGCGATCTCGGTCGCCCTGCACGGCGGCGGCCCGCACGGCTTCACCTTCGGCCCGGTCAACCCCGTCAACGCCTTCAAGGGCACCTCGGCCGGCCTCGGCCTCTTCTTCGCCTTCTGGTCCTGGGTCGGCTTCGAGTCCACGGCGATGTACGGCGAGGAGTCCCGCGACCCGAAGAGGATCATCCCCAAGGCGACGATGATCTCGGTCCTCGGCGTCGGCGTCTTCTACGTCTTCGTCTCCTGGATGGCCATCACCGGCAACGGCGAGGCGGAGGCCGTCAAGGCCGCCTCCTCCGCGAACCCGCTCGCGCTCTTCTTCGACCCGACCGAGCACTACGTCGGCCACTGGGCGGTCGTCCTCATGCAGTGGCTGATGATCACCGGCTCGCTCGCCTGCGGCATGGCCTTCCACAACTGCGCCGCCCGCTACATGTACGCGCTGGGCCGGGAGGGCGTGCTGCCGAAGCTGCAGCACACCATCGGCCGCACCCACGCCCGGCACGGCTCCCCGCACGTCGCGGGCCTGGTCCAGACGGTGATCTCCGCGGTCCTGATCGCCGCGTTCTGGATCGCGGGCAAGGACCCGTACAACGCCCTGTACGTGCTCCTGGCCATCCTCGGCACCATGGCGATCCTGGTCGTGCAGGCGGTCTGCTCGTTCGCGGTGCTGGTCTACTTCCGCCGCAACCACCCCGAGAGCCGCCACTGGTTCCGGACCTTCACCGCCCCGCTCGTCGGCGGCGTCGCGATGCTCGGCGTGGTCGCCCTGCTGGTCTCCAACATGGGCGCGGCGGCGGGCTCCGAGTCCGGCTCGCTGCTGCTGAAGGCGACGCCCTGGCTGGTGGCGCTGGTCGCGGCGACGGGCGTCGGCTACGCGCAGTACCTCAAGCGCCGGTCGCCGGAACGGTACGCGCTGCTGGGGCGGACGGTACTGGAGGAGACGAGGGAGCGCTGAGCGCCCCGTAAGGGGCGCGGGGAACTGCGCGACCAGCCCACCACCGGCCCGCAGGTGAGTGCGTACCCGCGGGAGCGTCGTGGCCGAGCGCGCGGTTCCCCGCGCCCCTATCGGCGCTCGTCGCCGAACTGCTTCTCCCGGCGCTCCCGCCAGCGCTCCATCATCTTCACGATCTCCTCGTCCACGAACTCGAAGAACGCCAGTGTCTCGGCCATCCGCCGCCCCGCCGGGGTGTCGGGGCCGAGGCCGGCGACGCCCTCCCGCAGGGCGGACTCCCAGCGCTTGATCACGGCTTCCCGGTTGGTGAGGGCCTCGTACCACTGGTCGCCGTGCACCCGGTACCGCTCCCGCCGCGACCCGGGCTCCCGCTCGCGCGACACCATGTGCGTCAGCGTCAGGTACCGCACCGCCCCGGACACCGCCGCGGGGCTGATCCGCAGCAGCTCGCCCAGCTCGGCGGAGGTCAGCGCGCCCTCGTCGGAGGAGAGCAGGGCGGCGAAGACCCGCGCGGGCATGCGCTGCATCCCGGCCTCGACGAGCTGCGCCGCGAAGGACTCGACGAACTTCGACACGGCCTCCGCGTCCCGGCCGCCGGCTGTATCCGTCATGGGTTCCACCCTAGCGGAGCTTTCAGGGACTTCCGTATCTTCACAAATTTCTGAAAGAAGCGTACGTTCGGCGCCATGACGAAGGCCATCACGGTCGCCGGGCTGCACAAGTCCTTCGGCCGCACCCACGCCCTGGACGGCCTCGACCTGGCCGTCGAGGCAGGCGAGGTGCACGGGTTCCTCGGTCCCAACGGCGCCGGGAAGTCGACCGCGATCCGGGTGCTGCTGGGCCTGCTGCGCGCCGACTCGGGGACCGCGCGGATCCTCGACCGCGACCCCTGGGCGGACGCCGTGGAGGTGCACCGCCGGATCGCCTACGTCCCCGGCGACGTGACCCTCTGGCGCAACCTCTCCGGAGGCGAGGTCATCGACCTCTACGGCCGCCTCCGCGGGGGCCTCGACGCCCGCCGCCGGGCCGACCTGCTCGACCGCTTCGAACTCGACCCGACGAAAAAGGGCCGCACGTACTCGAAGGGCAACCGGCAGAAGGTCGCCCTGGTGGCCGCCTTCGCCTCCGACGTCGACCTGCTGATCCTCGACGAACCGACCTCCGGGCTCGACCCCCTGATGGAGGAGGTCTTCCAGCGCTGCGTGGAGGAGGAGCGCGACCGCGGCCGTACGGTCCTCCTCTCCTCGCACATCCTGAGCGAGGTCGAGGAACTCTGCGACCGCGTCAGCATCATCCGGGCCGGCCGGACCGTCGAGTCCGGTTCCCTGGCCGACCTGCGCCACCTCACCCGTACCAGCGTGACCGCCGAACTCGCCGGTCCGCCCGACGGGTTGGCGCACCTGCCCGGCGTCCACGACCTGGACGTCCAGGGCCGCCGGATCCGTCTCCAGGTGGACGGCGACCAGCTCACCGCCGTACTCCGCGCGCTGTCGGAGACCGGCGTCCGCTCCCTCACCTCCACGCCGCCGACCCTGGAGGAGCTCTTCCTGCGCCACTACCAGGACGAGGCGGCCGTCCGATGACGCCCCTCTCCGGCCTCACCGGCACCGGCACCCTGCTGCGCTTCGCGCTCCGCCGCGACCGGGTGACGACCCCGGTGTGGATCGCGGTGAACGCGCTGATGGTCCTCTCCATGCCGGGCACGCTGCGGACCCTGTACGGCACGCACGCCGAACGCGCCGACCTGCTCCGCCAGGTGCGGACCAACGCCGCCTTCCGCGCGCTGATCGGCCCGCTCCACGACACCTCGCTCGGCGCCCTGACGGCCTGGCGGGTGGGCGTGTACGCCGGGCTCCTCGCGGCCGCGACCAGCCTGCTCGTCGTCGTACGGCACACCCGCGACGAGGAGGAGAGCGGCCGCGCGGAACTCGTGGCGTCCGGTGCGGTGGGCCGCCGGGCCGCACTGACCGCGGCCCTGCTGGCGGCGGCCGTGGCCAACGGCGTGGTGGCCCTGCTCGTCACCGCGGGCCTGGCGGGTCAGGGCGCCGCCGGCGCGCTCTCCTTCGGCCTCGGCCTGGCCGCGACCGGCATGGTCTTCGCGACGACGGCCGCGATCGTCGCCCAGCTCACCGAGAGCGCCCGCCTGGCGCGGGGCCTCACGGCCGCCGTCCTGGGCGCGGCCTTCGTGCTCCGCGCGGCGGGCGACTCCGCGACGGCCGACGGCGGGTCGGTGTGGACGTGGCTCTCCCCGCTGGGCTGGCTGGAGAACCTGCGCCCCTTCGCCGCCGAACGCTGGTGGGTGCTCCTGCTGTTCGCGGCGGCGGTGCTGGGACAGGGACTCGCGGCGTACGCGCTGGCGGCCCGCCGCGACCTCGGCATGAGCTTCTTCCCCGCCCGCCCCGGCCCGGCCACCGGCCGCCTCGGCTCCGCCGCCGCCCTGGCCTGGCGGCTCCAGCGGGGCGTTGTGCTCGGCTGGTCGCTCGGCTTCTTCCTGGCCGGCGTGGTCTACGGGGGCCTGACGGAGGGCGCGGCCGACCTGGTGGGCGACAACAAGAACGCCCGCCAGATCTTCGAACGCATGGGCGGCCAGAGCGGGCTGACGGACGCGTTCCTCGCCTCGATGGTCGGCATGCTGGGCCTGATCGCCGCGCTGTACGTCGTGACGTCGGTCCTCCGGCTGAACGCCGAGGAGACCTCGGGCCGCGCCGAGCCCCTGCTGGCCGCCCCGGTGAGCCGCCTGCGCTGGGCGGCCGGCCATCTGACGATCGCGTTCGTCGGCGCGGCCCTGATCATGCTGCTGGCCGCGGCGGGCTTCGCGGTCGGCTACGGCAAGGAGGTGGGCCCGATCATCGGCGCCTGCCTGGTGCAGCTCCCGGCAGTGTGGGTGGTCGGCGGGGTGGCGGTGCTGCTGTACGGCGTCGCGCCTCGCTTCTGCGCCCCCGCCTCCTGGGGCGTGGCGGTGGCTGCCCTTCTGATCGGCTGGGTCGGCCCGGCCCTGAACGCCCCCCGCCCCGTCCTGGACCTCTCCCCCTTCGGCCACCTCCCGAAGCTGCCGGGCGGCGGGATGGAGTGGGGGCCGGTGGCGACCCTGACCGGGCTGGCGGTGGTGCTGGCGGGGGCGGGGCTGGCGGGACTGAGACGCCGGGACATGATCGGCTGACAGCAGCCGCTCAGTCGACGTACTGCTTGAGCTCCTCGGTATCGAGTTCGATACCGAGAGGCTCGGGCAAGGAAAGCTTCGCGCCGAAGGCCTTTTTCACCGCACTGCGGTAGCCCTCACTCGGGGCCGGATCGCTGTACAGGGTGACCGAGCAGTCGTCGCGGTCGATCAGCAGGTAGAAGGGGATCTTGGCGTCGGCGTACCCGGCGGGCTTCTCCTCCCGATCCCGGCGGTGAGTGTCCGCGTCGTACGACGTGACCTCGACGGTCATCACCACACCCTGCGTGTCGGTCCAGTCCCCCTTCCCGGCGAAGGTTCCCCGCGGCGCGAGAACGGCGTCCGGCAACGCCCGGCCCTTGCGGTACTTCTCGATCCGCAGACCCAGCTCACCGCCCCCGTACAGCCACAGGCCCGAACCTGCCAGGAGGAAGCACTCTTGCAGCCACCGGATGACTTCGCTGTGGTTGCCGTCCGTCATGCCCTTGATCCCGACCCGTCCGTTGATGAACTCCAACCTGACGGCGTCGAACCTTTTGGCCACGTGGGCAGCAAGCTCCTCGAACTCCTCCACGGACATCTGAGACGTGTGCTGCGCCATGACCGTCATGGTGCCCCCCTTCGCAGGCACGCACCAGCTTGCCGAGCCGTCGATGCCCACCGGCCGTGATCACCACTCGATCATCCGAACGGGTGATCACCCCACCTCCACGCTCAACCCCTCCAGCCCCCGGATCACGAAGTTCGGCTTCCGTCGCGGCTCCGCCGCCAGGGTCAGGGCCGGCGCCCGCTGCAGCAGGGCCGTCATGGACGCGGCCAGCTCGATCCGGGCCAGCGGGGCGCCGATGCAGTAGTGGATGCCGGCGCTGAAGGAGATGTGCGGGTTGTCGCGGCGGGCGAGGTCCAGGCGGTGGGGGTCCTGGAACACCGCCGGGTCGTGATTGGCGGAGCCGAAGAGCATGGCGATCTCCGCACCGCGCGGGATCGTCGTCCCGTCGATCTCGATCTCGTCCAGCACCCAGCGTTCGAAGAGCTGGAGCGGGGTGTCGTAGCGCATCAGCTCCTCGATCGCGGTCGGGACCAGGGAGTGGTCGGCGCGCAGGGCGGCGAGCTGGGCGGGGTTGCGGAAGAGGGCGTACCAGCCGTTGACCGTGGCGTTGACGGTGGCCTCGTGGCCTGCGTTCAGCAGGAGGACGGCGGTGGCGATCATCTCCTGCTCGGTGAGCCGGTCGCCCTCGTCGTGCGCCTCGATGAGCCCCGAGATCAGGTCGTCGCCGGGTTCCTCGCGCCGCTCGGCGATCAGCTCCCGCAGGTAGTCGGAGAACTCGACGGACGCCCGCACCGCCCGAGCGGCCGTCGCCTCCGACGGGTTCAGCTCGTACATCCCGCAGATGTCGGCCGACCAGGGCCGCAGCGGAGCGCGGTCCGCCTCCGGGATGCCCAGCATCTCGGCGATGACGGCGACGGGGAGGGGCTCGGCGACATCCTTGAGCAGGTCGCCGCCGCCCTTCGCCACCAGCCCGTCGACCAGCTCGCCGGCGAGCCGCGCCACGTACGGCCTGAGCCGCTCGACCGTACGCGGGGTGAACGCCTTCGACACCAGGCGGCGGATGCGGGTGTGGTCCGGCGGTTCGAGGTCCAGCATGCCGTGGTCGTTGAGCGTGTGGAACGGCTCGTGCTCCGGCGGGGGCGCGGTCCGCCCGAACTCCTCGTGCGTGAACCGGTGCTGGTACGTCCGCCCCAGCCGCCGGTCCCGCAGCAGCGCCGAGACGTCGGCGTGGTGCGGAACCAGCCACTGGTTCGTGGGCTCGAAGTACTGCACCCGGCCCCGGGCACGGAGCTCGGCGTAGGAGGGGTACGGATCGGCCAGGAAGTCCGGATCCCACGGGTCGAAGGCTGCCATGCACGGACGGTAGACCGCCGGCCCCCCTTCTGACCAGGGCCGTCTCACCCCTCACCACCGCGGCGACGGCCCCGCGGGTGCGGCGGTCGGGCGGGGCGCCGCGGGTCGGCGAGTGGGACGCGGACCCCGAGCCCCGGTCTTTCCGGGCGAGTTGAAGATGTCCGACGACGGTGACGAAGAGCAGGGCGGCAGCGGACTCACCCTCGTCCGTGCCCGCTCGGACCCGTGGGGGGCTGGCAGACGTGGGGGCCCGTACCGACCTGGCACAACTGGAGAGCTGGGCGCAGCGGGCGGTGCCCGCGCGCGAGGCGGAGGACCTGCTCGTGCCGGACGCCGGCTGACCTGGCGGCGGCGTGCGGATCAGCCGCCTGTCCGGGTGAGAGCGCGTCCGCCGAACGGTCCACTTGAAGGGCTTTCGCGCAGGCCGGGACTCCCTGCTCGCCTACCGTCCCCCGGGAAGCTCCTCGTTCTGATCGTTCCGGAGGTCGGCAATGGCAACGCTGCGCCCGCGGCCCCGCCGCTCACGACGTCGGATCGGCCGTGCCGTCGCGGCCTGCGTCCTCGCCGCCGGGTGTGTGGTCGCGAGCTGCGTGCCCCCGGCTGCGGCGAGTCCGGACGGACCCTCGTCCGGTCTGTGCGCGACAAAGCCCTTCCCGCCCTCGCAGAGCACTCCGCCGCCCGTCCTCTCGGGCAGTGAGGTGTGGAGCTTCGTCTCCAGGCCGGACCTCCACCCCATGCGGGTGACCGTGACCGCGAACAGACCGGGGACGGCTCGCGGAGGCGTCTTCGTGGCCCCGTTCAGCGCGGAACAGATGATCGGCCAGACCGGGGCGCTGATCAACGACAACTCCGGCGATCCGGTCTGGTTCCGCCCGCTTCCCTCGACGAACCTGCAGAACGCCGACTTCAAGGTGCAGAGGTACTACGACGCCCGCGGCGGCCGGGGGCAACCGGTACTGACGTGGTGGCAGGGCAGCCTCGCCCTGCCGCCCTGGTACACGAACCTGCCGGCGGGCGCCCCGGAACCGGGTGGGTGCTACTACATCTACGACAGGCACTACCGCCTGCTGAACACGGTCTTCGCGCGGCACGGCTACTACCCGGACGAACACGAGTTCACCCTGACCCGCAGGGGTACCGCGCTGTTCATCGCGTCCAGGCCCGTGCCCGTGGACCTCACGCCCTACGGAGGTCCGAGGAACGGCTCCATCGAGAACAGCGAGGTCCAGGAGGTCGACCTCGCCACGGGCAGGCTGCTCTTCTCGTGGAACGCGCTGGACCACCTCGATCCCGCGGACTCCGAGGAACCGGTCTCCAGCGCGTCGTCGTCCGACGGCGTGTGGGACGCCTTCCACATCAACTCCGTCGACGAGGGCCCTGACGGCCGGCTGCTGGTCTCGGCCCGGAACATGTGGGCGGTGTACGACATCGCCAAGGCGACCGGGCGGATCCGCTATCAGATCGGCGGCAAGAAGAGCGACTTCACCTTCGGCCCCGGCGCGGACTTCTACTGGCAGCACGACGCCCGCTACCGGCCGGGAGACCGGATCAGCATGTTCGACGACGGCTGCTGCGACCTGCCCGACGGCGCTCCCGAACAGGTCTCGCACGGCCTGGTCCTGAACCTCGACTTCCGCCGCCGGAGAGCGGCCGTGGACAGGACCTACTACCACCAGCCGCCGCTGGAGTCACCGACCCAGGGAAACACCCAGGCGCTTCCCAATGGCGACGCGTTCATCGGGTGGGGGCAGAGCCCGTACTACTCCGAGTACGCGGGTGCGGGGAACACCCAGAGCACCGCCGCACGGAACCTGCTCTACGACGCGCGGATGCCGGGCTCCGACATCTCGTACCGGGCGTTCCGGGAGGAGTGGACCGGCACCCCGTACTACCCCCCGGCCGCCGTGGCACGGGCCGGTGGCGGAGGGAGCGTCGTCCACGCCTCCTGGAACGGTTCGACGCAGACCAGGGCATGGCGGCTGCTCGCCGGGCCCGATCCCCGCTCCCTGTCGGTCGTGGTCCGGCACGCCCCGCGTACCGGGTTCGAGACAGCTGTCGCCACGAAGGCCCGCGGACCGTATTTCCGGGTGGATGCCCTGGACGCGCGGGGCAGGGTGCTCGGGAGGTCCCGCGTCGTGACCGTGCGCGGGTCGTGACCGTGCGAGGGCCGCGGCTCGGCCGAACGGGTCAGGACGTGTAGCGCCGGTCCGTCAGAGGGTGCGGGCGGTCGGTGGTGGGCCAGGGCTGCTGCTGGGGCAGGGGGAAGGCGGGGGCCGGGGCCTCCGCGGCGGTCTGGTCGCGTCGGCCGCCCACCACCTCCGGGTCGAACATGACGACCGCCGCGGCCAGGATCAGCGCCGCCACCGGGCCGGCCAGCATGACCAGGAGGAAGGCGAGCAGGCTCGTCGAGGACTGGCCGCCCGCCTGCGCCTGGACGACGTGCACGCTCACCGCGGACATGCCGGTGTAGTGCATGGTCGACACGGCCGCGCCCATCACCAGGCTGGCGCCGACGGTCGCCCAGACCGCGCTGATCGAGACGGCGGCCCAGAGCGCGGCGGTCGCGGCGACCACGGCGATCAGCACGGAGAGGACGACGAGCGCGGTGTCGTAGTGCACGGTGCCGCCGGTGTCCATCGCGGTCATGCCGAGGTAGTGCATCGCCGCCACGCCGAGACCGGTGAGGACGCCCGCGGTGCCCAGGGTGACGGGGCCCGAGCCCCGGTAGCCGACGAGGAAGACACCGCCGGCCACCACCGCGATGCACACGACCAGGCTCAGCACCGTCCGGCCGGCGTCGTAGCTGACCAGGGCGCCGTCCACGCTGAAGCCGATCATCGCGATGAAGTGCATCGTCCAGATGCCGCAGCCGAGGGAGACCGCCCCGAGGGCGAGCCAGCCGAAACGTTTCTCCCCCCGCCCGCGGCCGATCGAGCGGGTCGTGCAGCGCAGCGCCAGCACGGCACCCAGGCACGCCATGAGGTAGGCGGCTATCGGGGTGACCAGGCCATAGTGGAACTCGGACACGTCAGCGGTCATCGCGGCAACTTTCCTCACGCGAAACGGGGACGGGGGCACAGAAGGGGACGGCGACGGCTCCCGCCGGGGAAAGCGGGAGTCGCTCAGCAGGGGGTCACGGGGACGGTGATGACGAGAATCGGCCACCTGGCCGATTCTCTTCACCATTCAAACACAACTTGAGCGCACTGTGTCCACACCTGTACCGCCCGCGATCGAATCGCAACAACGCCTCGCCAGTGCGGGTGGCGTGTGCGGCACCCCGCCGACGCCCCGCCGACGCCCCGCCGGCCCGCTACTTCGGCGTCACCAGCCGTGCCTCGTACGCGAACACCGCCGCCTGGGTGCGGTCCCTGAGGCCCAGCTTCACCAGGATCCGGCTGACGTGGGTCTTGATGGTCGACTCCGCCACCACGAGGCGTTCCGCCATCTCCGCGTTGGACAGGCCCTGGGCGATGAGGACCAGGACCTCCGTCTCGCGGTCGGTGAGGTCGCCGTAGGCCGCGTACGCCGTCGGCATCAGGCGCGGGGTGTCGGAGAGTTTGGAGAACTCCGTGATCAGACGTCTGGTGACCGACGGCGCCAGCAACGCCTCGCCGGCGGCCACCACCCGGACGCCGTCCGCGAGCTGGCGGGCCGAGGCGTCCTTGAGGAGGAAGCCGGAGGCTCCCGCGCGCAGGGCCTGGTAGACGTATTCGTCCAGGTCGAAGGTGGTCAGGACGAGGACCTTCGACGGGGTGCCGGCGGCGACGATCTCGCGCGTCGCCTCGATGCCGTTCAGCTCGGGCATGCGGATGTCCATCAGGACCACGTCGGGGGCGAGTTCACGGACCCGGTCCACCGCCTCACGGCCGTTGACCGCCTCACCGACGACCGCGATGTCCGGCATCGCGTTCAGCAGGACCGAGAAGCCCTCGCGCACCATCATCTGGTCGTCGGCGATCAGTACGCGGATGGTGGGGTCGGTCATGCGTCACCCTCGCCGGTGGTGGCGACGGGGAGGAAGACCGTCACCTCGTAGCCGCCCTCGGCGGTGGGGGCCGCGGTCATCTGGCCGTTCAGCATGGAGACCCGCTCCCGCATCCCGGTGATGCCGTGACCGGCGCCCGGGGACGGTTCGACGAGGGCGGGCCGCGGCGGCGGGCTGTTGACTATGCGCAGGCCCAGGCCGCCGATGACGTAGCCGATCTCGACGCGGGCGCTCGCTCCCGGCGCGTGGCGCAGGGTGTTGCTGAGCGCCTCCTGGACGATCCGGTACGCCGACAGCTCGACGCCCTGCGGGAGTTCACGCACCGCGCCGGTCACCCCCTTGTCGACGGGCAGCCCCGCCTCCCGCACGTTGTCCAGCAGCCCGTCCAGGTCGGCGAGGGTGGGCTGCGGGGCCTCCGGCACCTCGTAGTCCTGGGCGCGCACCACGCCCAGCACACGGCGCAGTTCGGTGAGCGCCGCCACCGCGTTCTCCCGGATGGTGACGAACGCCTTCTCCAGCTCCGGCGGCGGGTTCTCCACCCGGTAGGGGGCGGCCTCCGCCTGGATGGCGACGACGGACATGTGGTGGGCGACCACGTCGTGCAGTTCGCGGGCGATCGTCGTGCGCTCCTCCAGGAGCGTGCGCCGGGAACGCTCGTGTGCCGTCTGCGTCTGCTGCGCGGTCACCGTCTGCTCGGCCTCCCGGCGGGTCTGCCGGACGGTGACCGCCAGCAGGACTATCGCGGAGACGACCAGCATCGAGCCGACGTCGTTGCCGAAGTGGCCCCCGCCCAGGGCCGAGACGCTCAGGAAGCCGTAGAACGCGGTGATCGCCCACATCCAGCCCGCCGTGCGGGGACGGGTACGGATCGCGACGACCGTGAGCACCGTCAGGTGGGAGAGGAAGGTGCCCGGCGCCCACGGCCACTCCTCCCAGGCGCTGCCCAGCACGGTACCGAGCCAGGTCGCCGCGAGGGACAGCCAGAAGGCGGCGACCGGACGCGCCAGCGTGAGCAGCACCGACGCCAGCACGAGCAGCCCGGACAGCAGGGCCACGACGGACCCCTCCGACTGCCGGTCCCCGAGGGTCATCAGCAGCGCCAGCACGCCGGCCGCGACCACCGCGGCATGCGGGGACCAGGCCGCGTACGCGCGCAGCCGGCCGGGCAGCAGACGGGCGGACGGACGCTCGGTGCTCAGCGGCGGCAACGGCCGGTAGGCGAAGGCGCCCTGGAACAGGTCCTGCCGCAACCTGCCCAGGGCGTCCAGCACCGCCCGGAGCTCCGGGCTGCGCGGCTTGTACGGTTCGAACGCGCCGTCCGGCGGCTGCGGCGGCGTCGGCTGCGAAGGGATCGTCTCGGTCACGTACCCGACCGTAGGCGCAGGCGGGGGTGGCCGTCGTCACCAGTGAGGCGGGTCCTCGGGCATCCCTCTCAGGTACTACGGGTGGCTGAGGAGACCTCAGGGGCGGTTCTCACCAGGCCAGTTGGGCGATCTCCTCGGCCACCACCGCGCACGCGTCCGCCGCCGGGTCGATGAGCGGGAAGTGACCGACGTCCTCCAGGAGCGTCAGCCCCACCACCTCGCCCGCCTTGGCCGCCGCGTCCGCGTAGGACTCGGCGACCGCCTGCGGGACGACCACGTCCGTGCGGCCCTGGACCAGGGTGGTCGCGATGCCGGTCGGGAGCAGCAGCGCCGGGTCGGCGTACCGCTGCCGCTCGGTGAACTTCTCTTCCCCGCCCAGGAGTTGCAGCGCCGCGTTGCCACAGACGTCCAGCTTCTCGGCCATCGCGAAGTCGGCGATCGGGGCCAGGGCCACCACGCCCCGCAGCGGCGCCGGTCCCGAGGTACGCCACGCGGCGTCCGCCGGCAGGACGTGCCGGGCCGCCGCCCACAGCGCCAGGTGACCGCCCGCCGAGTGTCCGGTGAGCACCGTACGGCGCAGGTCGGCCCGCGGCACCGCCTCCCGGACCAGGGTCGGCAGGGCGTCCAGCGCCGCCGCCACGTCGTCGAAGGTGTCCGGCCAGCGGCCCGCCACCGGGGCCGTACCGCCCTGGGCGGGGAGCGTCGCGCCGCGCCGGTACTCGACATTGGCCACCGCGAAACCGCGCCGGGCCAGGTAGTCGGCGAACGGAGTGATGTGGCCGCGGTCGTACGGCGCGCGCCACGCGCCGCCGTGCAGGACCACGACCAGCGGAACCGGGGCCGACGGGGCCGACGGCTCGTCGGTACGCGGTGCGTAGAAGTCGATCACCTGGTCGGGGTGGTCGCCGTACGCGGCCGTGGCGTCGGGCGCGACGTGCGGGTGCGAGAAGGCCGACCCCTCCTCGGCGGCGGCCCGGGCTGCTGCGTCGTCGTCCGGCATGCTCCAACCTCTCAGCGACGATGGGGGCCCCTCCCAGGCTTTCGGGCCCTGGGGGACATGGTGGCGGACCAGGTGGGGAATTCGCCGTTGGCCGGGACGGTACCAGGCCGGTGACGTGCGGGGACACGCGGTTGTCACGCACGGTGAGGATTGCTCGGATCTGTACCGTCCCGGTCCCTGCCCGGGGATGACTATGTCGTCATGTCGCTAGACGACAGCGGTGCCCGTCGCCTCTCCCACAGCCTCTCCCGGCACCGCTTCCGGTGCCGGTCCTGGAACCCCCTTCCGCACTTCCTCCAGCACCTCCCCCAGCACCCGCGCCGCCCGCTCAGCGTCCGCGAAACCGACGTACAGCGGGGTGAAGCCGAAGCGGAGCACGTCAGGGTGCCGGAAGTCGCCGACCACACCTCGTTCGATCAGCCGCTTCATCACCTCCCCGGCGTCGGCGCAGCGCAGCGCGATCTGGCTGCCGCGCTCCTCGTGCGCCACCGGGGTCACGCACGTGACGCGGCCCGCCGGGACGTACGCCTCGACGCACTCCAGGAAGAAGTCCGTCAGGGCGAGGGACTTGGCGCGTACGGCGGCCACCGACACCCCCTCCCAGGCCTCCAGTGCCGCCTCCAGCGCGAGCATGGAGAGGATGTCCGGGGTGCCCACCCGGCCGCGTACCGCCCCGGCCGCCGGCTCGTACGCCGAGCGCATCCCGAAGGGCTCCGCATGGGAGTTCCAGCCGGGGAGCGGGGAGTCGAAGCGGTCCTGCAGCTCGCGGCGGACGTACAGGTACGCCGGTGAACCCGGGCCGCCGTTCAGGTACTTGTAGGTGCAGCCGACCGCCAGGTCGACCCCGTGCTCGTCGAGGCCCACCGGCAGCGCGCCCGCGCTGTGGCACAGGTCCCAGACGGACACCGCCCCGGCCGCGTGGACCGCGGCGGTCAGGGACGGCAGGTCGTGCAGGCGTCCGGTGCGGTAGTCGACGTGGTTGAGCAGCACCGCGGCGGTACGCCGGCCCAGCGCCGCCGGGACCTCGGCGGGGGTGAGCGGGCGCAGCGCGCAACCGGTCAGCCGGGCCGCCGACTCGGCGATGTAGCCGTCCGTGGGGAAGGTCGTCGCGTCGACCAGGATCTCGTCGCGGCCCTCCCCCGCCAGCCGTACCGCGCCCACGAGTGCCTTGAAGACGTTGACACTCGTCGAGTCGCCGACCACGATCTGCCCGGCCGCCGCGCCGACCAGCGGGGCGATCCGGTCGCCGATCCGTTCCGGCGCCGTCCACCAGCCGCTCTCGTCCCAGGACCGGATCCGCAGCTCGCCCCACTGCCGCCGGACGACGTCCTCGACGCGGCCGGGGACGTGCGCGGGCAGCGCGCCCAGGGAATTGCCGTCGAGATAGACGCCCTCGTCGAGGACGAAGCGCTCGCGGACCCAGGCCAGGTCGTCCTCGGCGTCCAGCTGCTGGGCCCTCAGGCTCGGCTCAGACATGGGACCTCGCCGTCCACAGCTCCGGGAACACGTATCGGCGGGCGCGCTTCTCCAGCCAGGCGACCCCGGCCGAGCCGCCGGTGCCGGGCTTGGCGCCCATGGCGCGGCGGGTGGCGACCAGGTGGTCGTTGCGCCAGCGCCAGACCAGCTCGGCCACGTCGGTCAGTGCCTCGCCGAGCCGGGCGAGGTCGGCGTCGCCGTCACCGGAGTAGACGGCGGTCCAGGCGGCCTCGACGGCGTCGTCGGACTCGTAACGCTCGGAGACGTCACGCCGCAGCACCGCGTCCGGGACGGCGTGGCCGCGGCGCGCGAGCAGCCGCACCACCTCGTCGTACAGACTCGGCTCGTGCAGCGCCTTCTCCAGTTCCGCGTGCACCCGCGGCGCCCCGCGGTGCGGGACGAGCATGGACGCGGACTTCTCGCCGAGCAGGAACTCCATCCGCCGGTACATCGCCGACTGGAAGCCGGAGCCCTCGCCGAGAGCGGAGCGGTAGGAGTTGAACTGGGCGGGGGTGAGCTGGCCGAGCGGCTTCCAGGAGGCGTTCAGCGCCTCCAGCTCGCGGGTGGAACGCTTCAGCGCGGCGATCGCGGTGGGCACGTCGTCACCGCGCAGCGCCGCCGCGGCCGTCTCCCACTCGTGCACGATGACGGTGAACCACAGCTCCATCACCTGGGTGGTGACCAGGAAGACCATCTCTCCGGGATCGTCGGAGAGGGTGTGCTGGAGGTGGGTGAGCACGTCGGCCCTGACGTAGTCCTCGTACGGCGTCGTGCCGGCGAAGTCGAGATGCGGGGTCTCGGGCTCGTTGGTCTCGAGAGCCTCTTGGGACATCGCTGTCTCCTGTTGTACTCCGGGTAGCGGTCCGCCCCTGCCGATGCCGACACGGGGGCCCCGGTCCCCACCCGCATCTTCCGCAACGTACCCCGCACACGGCAAGACCCGCCCGCCGCCGCACGGGCCACACCGGCCGCACCGGCGACCCGCACCACCCAGCCGGCCGAGCGCTCCACGCCGCCGGAACCGGGGACGGGGGATTCCGGGCGCAGGCGGTGTTCTGGCCGGGTCACCGGCCGCGGGTGGCAGACTTGCGCCATGACGACGCACACGAACCTGCTCGGCGGCCCGGAGCCGACGTACCTGCCGGAGAACGAAGAGGCGTACCGCCTGCTGGGCGAGGAGTCGCTGGCTCCCGTCGAGGTGGCGGCGAAGTTCCCGACCTTCTCGCTGGCCTGGGCGCTCCTCGCCGACGAGGCGTTCGAGCGCGGCGCGGTCGTCGAGTCGTACGCCTACGCGCGCACCGGCTACCACCGCGGGCTGGACGCCCTGCGCCGCGCCGGGTGGAAGGGACACGGTCCCGTGCCCTGGGAGCACCGGGCCAACCGGGGCTTCCTGCGCTGCCTCGCCGCGCTCGCCCGCGCCGCCGGCGAGATCGGCGAGAAGGACGAGAACGAGCGCTGCTGGCAGTTCCTGAAGGACAGCAGCGCGGAGGCGTACGCCGAGCTGCACGGATAGCAGGGTTTCAGGGGGCGGGTCGGCTTCCGGGGCACCCGGCAGCCGTCCAGGCGGCGTACTCCTGGCGGACGTACAGCAGGCGCCTGCGGGCGAGGGTGACCGGGTCGGGACGGTACGGGCCGGCCACCAGGTCGGGATGGCGGCGGTCGTACCGGACGAGCCGCTCGGCGGCCTCAGCGGCGGCCGCGGCGGGGCCGGAGCCGCCCCCCAGGGCCATCCGGTCCATGAGGGCCGCCCTGCGCAGCAGCCAGGCCCGTTCGGCGGCCGTCGGGTCGGCCGAGGATCCGGCCGGGGAGCCGGTGACCGGCCCGGCCAGGCGGCCGTCGCGTTCGGCCCCGAGCGCGAGCAGCCGGTGCATCTCGCGGCGCAGCTCGGGGGCGTCCGCGTAGGCGCGAGGGCAGGTCATGCGGAACACCTGAGGCAGGCGCGGACCTCGCGGCCGCCGCGGGTCTGGTGGACCTCGGTCGACTGGGCGAGGTACTGGACGATGCCGGTGCCGCGGCCGTGTTCGTCGGGAGCCGTGTCGCGGCGGCGGCGCGTCACCCTGGTGCCGGAGTCGGTGACCACGATGTGCAGGGTGCCGTGGTCGAGGGCGAGCGACAGGGTCATGTGCTCGCGGCCGTACTGGGCGGCGTTGGCGGCGAGTTCGTCGACGATGAGGACCGCGGAGTCCCGCTGGCTCGCGGGCACGCTCCAGGTCCGCAGCAGATCGGCCGCGAAGTGCCGGGCGGCGGAGACGTGCGCCTCCTGCGCGGGCAGGGTCAGCAACGCCTGGTAGCGGCAAGGCCGGCCGGGCAGTGCATCGAGGCCGGGCGATTCGGTCACGAACATGGTCTTCTGGCTCTTCCGTGGAGGTGCGGAGACCGGTACCGGGCGGGGAGACCGCCGACAGTGCAGGGGTCGGTGTACCGGTCCTGTGGGGGTGCGCTCATTCAGTTCCACGGACGGCACCTGCCCGATGGTTCGAGATGTTCGCACCTTTTGTCGGCATCCTCGCGGATCGCGTTGCGGATGACGGCAACTCACCTACGGAGCCGGCCGGTCGGGACTCGCCCTGCGGCGCCTCACGCCCGGACGGTCACCAGCTTCTGGCCGTCGCCCGTGAGGATCTCGAAGTGCTGGATGTCCCCCGGGGACATCGCGACCGCGCCCGGGACCGTGGTGCCGGGCGGGTATGCGCCGGCCCGCCAGGTGGCGCCGTCCGCCCTGGTGCCACCGGGACCGACGGCCTGGAGCCGGCAGGTGATCCCGGCCGGCGCCCCCTTGGCGTGGACCTGCAGGACACTCCCCCACGCGGAGGGGTAGACGCGCACCGAGGCGGTGACACCGGTGGCGGGATCGCTTCCGGAGAACGTGCGCCAGGCGGTCGGCGCGGTCGCCCCGGGGGGCGTCGCCTGACTGGTCACGGATCCGACCGTCGCCAGCCAGGTGCCGCCGACCGCCGCCGCGAGGAACGTCACGGAGGCGGCGGCACCGGCCAGTTGAAGCCGCCGCCGGCTCCTGCGCCGCCGGTCCGCGGCCCGCTGCAGCAGGCTCTCCACCACACCCGCCCGCGCTGGTGCCGCCGCCGCGGACGGTGCGGGCGAGGAGGGCCGCGCGCTCCCGGCCGCCTGGGCCACCAGCCGGTCGACCAGCTCGCCGTCGGCCGCCGGAACCGTCCGGCCCACGGCTTCGGCCTCGGCCGCGGTCACCGTCGCCAGCAGCGCGGGCAGCCCCGCCAGCCGGACGTGCTCGGCCCGGCACTCGTCGCACTCCGCGAGGTGCGCACGGACCCGTTCCCGCTCCGCCGAGGGCAGTGTGCCCAGGACGTATCCGCCCAGCGCCAGCCGGAGGTCATCGTGCTCCGCGGTCACGGTCGCCACCTCCCGCCCTTCCCGGTCATGGCTCGATCCCCCGCTCCTGGAGCGCCAGCCGCAGCGCGTGCAGGGCGTAGTACGTCCGCGACTTCACGGTGCCCAGCGGGATGCCCAGCACCTCCGCGGCCTGGGCCATGGTCCGCCCCCGGTAGTAGGTCTCCAGCAGCACCGCGCGGTGGTCCGGGGACAGCGCCCGCAGGGCGTCGGCCACCGCCCAGCTCTGCAGCGCCTGCTCGATCTCATCCTCGCCCGGGGCCTGCTCGGCCACCCGCTCCAGCGCCTCGCCACCGGCCTCGGCCGGCCTGGCCCGCCGGGCCCGGTGGGCGTCGATGACCACGTGCCGGGCGACCGTGCACAGCCACGCCCTGGCCGGGCCGCGTTCGGGCTCGAAGGCGGCGGGGTGCTGCCACGCCCGCAGCAGCGTCTCCTGCACCACGTCCTCCGCCCATTGCCGGTCTCCTGAGGTCAGTCGCAGCACGTAGTGGAACAGGGGCCCCGCGTGCTCCGCGTACAGAGTGCGCAGCAGCTCCTCATCCGCGGTCGTCAGCGTTCCTCTACCGGAGACACGGCGCGCGGAGCGATCCGGATCAACCCTTTGCTCACGCTTTCGGAAACTCCGGGGCATATGTCGATGATCGCTCACATGCACGCCTTTGTCCTGCAACCAGGAAATCCCAGAAAAGCCCATATATGCCGAACCGTACGGCCGTCGCCGTCCGTGGAGCCGGACAAGAACCCCCACACGGCAAAGGACGGATCAGACGTGACCGAGACACACCGCTCCCCGAAGACCCGGACGCCGGGCCGACACCCACGCACCGCGGCCGGGCTGGCCCTCGCCGCCCTCGCCACCGTCGGCACGCTGGGACTCCTCACCTCGTGCGGCCCCTCGCCGCACTCCTCGGCCGACGCGGCCGGTGCCGCCGTATCCGGTCACCCCGGCGCGTCCCCGATGCCCGGCATGAGCATGCCGATGCCGACGGGTCACCCGAGCCGGGGCACTCCGGTGGCCGGGCACACCGTCGCGATCAAGAACTTCGCCTTCGTGCCGGCCACGCTGAAGGTGCCGGTGGGCACGACGGTGACCTGGACCAACCAGGACACCGACGCCCACACCGTCACCAGCGAAGGATCCGGCGGCCCGCTGCGATCCGCCGCCCTGGCCACCCGTGCCGCCTACAGCTACACGTTCACCCGGCCCGGCACCTACGCCTACCTCTGCACCATCCATCCCTTCATGACCGCCACTGTCGAGGTGACCCGATGACCGACCACGACGCCTACGACGACGACCGTCACGACGGAGCGCGCGACCGGGAGCACGGCATGACCCGTCGCCAACTGATGCGGCACGCCGGGTGGTTCGGCGGCGCGGTGGTGCTGACCGTGGCCGGTGGAGAGGTCATCAGCCAGATCGCCGAGTCCCGCGGCTCCACCGCCGAGGCCGCCACCGGAGCCACCGGAGCCACCGGAGCCACCAGTGCCGCCGGTCGCGCCGCGGCGGGAAGCGGCACGCTGCGGTTCGTGCAGGTCTCCGACAGCCACATCGGGTTCCAGGGCCCGGCCAACACGGACGTGGCCGGCTCCTTCACCGAAGCGGTGAACCAGGTCAACTCGCTCGGCTTCCGGCCCGACTTCGTCATGCACAGCGGCGACCTGACCCACCTGTCCACGGCGGGACAGTTCGACCAGGTCAAGCAGATGATGTCCAGGCTGAGGACGGACCGGGTCTTCACCGTGCCCGGTGAGCACGACTCCATCGGCGACGCGGGCCGCGCCTACCGGCGCGCCTTCGGCGCGGGCACGCTCGGCGACGGCTGGTACAGCTTCGACACCCACGGCGTGCACTTCATCGCCCTGGTCAACACCCTGAGCCTGGAGAAGCTCGGCCACCTCGGCAACGACCAGATCGACTTCGTCCGCAAGGACCTCGCCGGCCTGCGCTCGGACACCCCGGTCGTGGTCTTCAGCCACATCCCGCTGTTCGCCATGTACCCGAAGTGGGGCTGGAGCACCGACGACGCCCTCAAGGTCATCGCCCTGCTGCGCCGCTTCTCCTCCGTCACCTGCCTCAACGGGCACGTCCACCAGCTCTTCACCAAGACCGAGGGCACCATCACCTTCCACTCCGCCACCACCACCGCCTACCCCCTGCCGAAGCCGGGCCGGGCCCCCGCCCCCACCCCGCAGGTCGTCCCCGCACGGCAGCTCAAGGACGCGCTCGGCATCCGCAGCGTCGGCTACCGCCGGGGCGACCGCGAGCTGGCCGTCAAGGACCGGAGGCTGGCATGAACGGCCGACGACTCCTCCTCCCCGCCCTGAGGTGGGCGACGGCCGGCTCCCTCGCCGCCGGCGGATACGTCCACGCCCTGCTGTATGTCCACGGGTACCGCTTCGTCCCCGTCATCGGCCCGCTGTTCCTCCTCCAGGCCAGTGCGGCCTTCGCCCTCGCCGCCCTGCTGGCGGCGGGGACGCCGCCCCTGCCGGTGCGGGCCGCCGCGGCCGGCGTCGCGCTCGGCGCCCTCGGCGGCTTCGCGGCCTCGCGCACGGTCGGCGTGTTCGGGTTCTCCGAACACGGTCTGCAGCCCGCGCCGGAGGCCGCCCTGAGCCTCCTCGCCGAAACCGGCACCCTGCTGTTCCTCGCGGCCTGGCAGCCGGCCCTGGCCGCGAACAGCCGGCCGGAGGCACCTCCCGGGCGCCCGGAACCACGCCCGGGTAGCGCCTGGCCGAGCCCGCGGCTGCGCGAACTGCGGGACACCGTGCGCGTCCTGCTCGGCCTGGACGACGACACCGCCGTGGTGATCCGCCAGCTCCGCTGTGACGCACCCGGCTGCCCACCGCTGGAGACCGTCGTCGAGGTCATGCCCATGGAGGGCGGCGAGACGCACCGCTGGACGCTCCACCGCGCCGCCGACCGGATCACGGAGCCCGACCTGCGGACCGCCCTGCTCCACCGCCGACAGTGACCGCCGGCGCCCGGCGGTACTCCCCCAGGGACCCGCCGGCACCCGGCGCCCCTCCGGGGGGCCTGCCGAGGCCCGGCGTCTTCCAGGAGGCCGTCGACACCCGGCCCTCCTCCGGGAGGCCGTCGGCACCCCGGCACCCTCCGGGAGGCCCGTCGACACCCCGGCGCCCCTCCGAGGGCCCGCCGACGCCTTCAGTGGCCCCTCGCCTCCAGCGGGGGCGTGGTGACGTTGCCGTGGCGGCGGCACTCCGGGCGCACGCAGCCGGGAGCCGGGCGGCGTACCAGGGCGAAGGCCAGCGCCGCGCCGACCACCAGGACGCCCGCGCAGATGGGCATGGCCCGGTCGAACGCCGCGTCGAAGGCCGTGGGCGAGCGGTAGGCCTCCGGGCCCATCCCCGCCAGCAGCGGCAGCGCCGCCACCGCGATCAGGCCGGCGGCGCGGGCCGCCGCGTTGTTGATGCCGCTGGCGATGCCCGCGCGGGCCGTGTCCACGGAGGCGAGGACGGAGGCGGTGAGCGGGGCCACCAGGGTGACCATGCCGACCCCCTGGACCAGGACCGCCGGAAGGACGTCGGTCAGGTAGTCCGCGTGCTCGCCGACGCGCAGCATCAGGAGCATCGCGGCGGCACAGAGCAGGGGGCCCACGGTGAGCGGGATGCGGGGGCCGATGCGGTCGGCGAGGGCGCCCGAGCGGGCCGAGAAGAGCAGCATCAGGGCGGTGGTGGGGAGCAGGGCCGTGCCGGCGGCCAGGGCCGAGTAGCCCGCCACCACCTGGAGTTGGAGCGCGGTGAGAAAGAAGTAGCCGCCGAAGGCGCCGTACACGCACAGGGTGACGACGTTGAGGGCCGTGAACTGGCGGGAGCCGAAGATGTCCAGCGGGAGCATCGGGTCCCGGCGGCGCTTCTCGACGTACACGAACGCCACGCCGGCCGCGACGCCCGCCGCCGCGAGCAGGCCCGCGGCCCCGGCCTCGATCAGGGCGAACGTCACCAGACCGAGGGCCAGGGCGCCGAGCACCGCGCCGAGGACGTCGAAGCGGCCGTGGGCACGCCCTCCCCCACGCTCGGCTTCGCTCGCGCGGGAGGTGCCCCCATCCGACTCGGGGACATGGCGCAGGGCGACGGGGACGCAGAGCAGGGCCAGCGGGACGTTGAGGAGGAAGACCCAGCGCCAGCCGGGGCCGTCCACCAGCCAGCCGCCCAGGAAGGGGCCGACGGCCGCGCCGATGCCGCCGAAGCCGGACCACAGGCCGACCGCGCGGGCCCGGTCGTCGGGGTGGAAGGAGGCCTGGATGAGGGCGAGCGAGCCCGGGGTGAGCAGGGCGCCGCCGATGCCCTGGAGGGCGCGGGCGGCGATCAGTACGGCGTCGGTCGGGGCCAGGCCGCACATCAGGGACGCGGCCGCGAACCAGACGACGCCGATCACGAAGACCTTCCGGCGGCCGTACCGGTCACCCAGCGAGCCGCCGAGCAGGATCAGACCGGCCAGCGTCAGCATGTACGCGTTGACCGTCCACTGGAGCGCGGACAGGCTCGCGCCCAGGTCCTCGCCGATGCGGGGCAACGCGACGTTGACCACCGTCGAGTCCAGCATCGCCATGCTGGAGCCGAGGACGGTGGTGAGCAGGATCCACTTGCCCTGGGAGGAGGCCAGCCGGACGTCGGGCATGGGTCCAGATATACAGCGGACCCGGCGCTGTCGACAGGTGCTCGACCTGTGTGGACAACCGCCGGGTCCGGAGCGTGACCGGGCCTACTTGATCTTGTTGCCCGCGGAGCGCAGGTTCTGCGTGGCCTCGACGACCCGGGCGGCCATCGACGCCTCGGCCAGCTTGCCCCAGGTGCGCGGGTCGTAGGTCTTCTTGGAGCCGACCTCGCCGTCGACCTTCAGGACGCCGTCGTAGTTCTTGAACATGTGATCGGCGACCGGACGGGTGAAGGCGTACTGGGTGTCCGTGTCCAGGTTCATCTTCACCACGCCGTTCTCCAGCGCGGTCAGGATCTCCTGCTCGGTGGAGCCGGAGCCGCCGTGGAAGACGAAGTCGAACGGCGACTGCTTGCCGAACTTGGCGGCCACGCCGTCGCTCAGCTCCTTCAGCAGGTCGGGGCGGAGCACGACGTTGCCCGGCTTGTAGACGCCGTGCACGTTGCCGAAGGAGGCGGCGAGCAGGTAGCGGCCCTTCTCACCGAGGCCGAGCGCCTCGGCGGTACGGATCGCGTCGTCGACCGTGGTGTAGAGGGAGTCGTTGATCTCGTGGGAGACGCCGTCCTCCTCGCCGCCGGTCGGGGTGATCTCGACCTCGAGGATGATGTTGGCGCGGCGGGCCTGCTCCAGCAGCTCCTGGGCGATGGCCAGGTTGTCGGCGAGGGTCTCGGCGGAGCCGTCCCACATGTGCGACTGGAAGAGGGGGTTGCGGCCGTTCTTCACCCGCTCCTCGGAGATCGCGAGCAGCGGACGGACGTACCCGTCGAGCTTGTCCTTCGGGCAGTGGTCCGTGTGCAGCGCGACGTTCACCGGGTACTTCTCGGCGACGATGTGCGCGAACTCGGCGAGCGCCACCGAGCCGGAGACCATGTCCTTCTTGTACTGGCCGCCCAGGAACTCGGCACCGCCGGTCGAGATCTGGACGATGCCGTCGCTCTCCGCCTCCGCGAAGCCGCGCAGCGCCGCGTGCAGGGTCTGGGTCGAGGTGACGTTGATGGCCGGGTAGGCGAACTTGCCTGCCTTCGCCCGGTCGAGCATCTCGTTGTAGACCTCGGGGGTTGCGATGGGCATCTGTCCGCTCCTTGGGTGTGCGGGTCGGGTACTGCGGTTTCTCTACGGCCCTGACCTAGACCTGTGTGGGGGCGACGTCATCGTCGTCCCCATCTTTCCAGACATGAACGCATGCTCCGGGCACCGGTCAAGTCCGGGTCAATCCCGGTCGTCAACCGGCTGTCGGCCCCCGTCGCCGTTCCTCGTCGCCGACCGGGTTCAGTCCAGCCCGAGTTCGTCCTTCGAGAAGGCGAACAGGTACGGCACCCCGGCGCCCTCCTGGATCTTCTCGGCGGCGCCGGTGGCGCGGTCCACGATGGTGGCGACGGCGACGACCTCGGCGCCGGCCTCGCGCACGGCCTCGACGGCGGTGAGGGGGGAGCCGCCGGTGGTGGAGGTGTCCTCCACGACCAGGACGCGCCGGCCGCTGATCTCCGGGCCCTCCACCCGGCGCTGCATGCCGTGCGCCTTGGCCGCCTTGCGCACGACGAAGGCGTCCAGGCGACGGCCCCGCGCCGCGGCCGCGTGCAGCATGGCGCCGGCGACCGGGTCGGCGCCCATGGTGAGCCCGCCGACGGCGTCGTACTCCAGGTCCGCGGTCAGGTCCAGCAGCACCTGGCCGACCAGCGGGGCGGCCTCGCCGTCGAGGGTGACGCGGCGGAGGTCGACGTAGTAGTCGGCCTCCAGCCCCGACGACAGGGTCACCCTGCCGTGCACCACGGCCTTGTCCTTGATCTGTTGCAGCAGCTCACCGCGTACGTCCGTCATGGCAGCAAGCTTAGAGGCGACGCCAGGTCCAGGTGGTGGCGGCTTCGAGCGGCTCCAGGGGGGTGACCAGCCTCGGCAGCGTGTTCAGCCCGTTCGGCGGACCGGTCTGCGGCTCCACGCACACCGCCGCCTCCTGTTCGTCGTAGACCACGACCCACTGTTCGCGGCTGGCGACCTTCAGCTCCAGCTGCCCCGGCCAGGTGAGGGTGACCTCGACGCCGTCGGGCATGCCGAAACAGTCGTCCCAGGGGCCGGGCTCGGGCTTGATGCGGTTGCCGGTGGGCAGGTGGTCCTCGCCGCGCTCCTCCTGCCAGGCGGGGGCGAAGTCGACCTGGACGTCCTGGCCGCCGAGGTTCCGGTTGAACCAGGGGTGCCAGCCGATCTGCGCCGGGAAGGAGTCGTCGTACGTCTCCACGGACATCGTCAGGGTCAGCGAGTCCTCGGCGAGCTCGACGGCGTGGGTGACGCGGGCGGGGTGCGGCCAGGGGGCGCCGAGTTCGCGGGTGATCACGGCCTCGCTCGCGGAGACGCGCGCGGTGCGCCAGGCGCCGTCGCGGGCGGTGCCGTGGATGGCGTGCGGCGGGGAGTTGAGGGGCATCTGGACGACGGTGGCGCCGTCGAGGAAACGGCCGTCCCGGATCCGGCCGCACCACGGCACCATCGGGAAGCAGCCGAAGCGGTCGCCCTGGCGGAGGAGTTCGAGGGCCCCGACGTCGAGACCGGCGATCCGGCCGCCGTTGCCGGGGCGCAGGCGGAGGGTGACGTCGCCTGCGGTCAGCGTGATGTCTTCGTTACTCACGGGACGACAGTAGCGGGGGTGGGGGCGTCGGAGGTCGGGTGCGGGTGGATGGGGGGGCGCTCGCGCCCACGCGGCGGACCCGCATGTCGACACAGCCCCGCGCCCCTGACGGAGCGCTGCCCGACTGTTTCCCTCAAGCCGCGGGCAGTCGTGCCGCTGGGGCGGCACGGGTGGGCGCGGGCGGTGCCCGGTGAGCGCCGGTGAGTGTCCGGGCCCCGGTCCGACTCGGCGTCGGCGTCGCTGCCCCCGGCCCAGCTCAGCGGCGGCGGCGCAGGGCCCTCGTGACCACGATGGCTGACGCCAGTGCCAGGGCCGCCGCCGGTGCGGCCCACCTCAGTGCCGACGCGCCCGCGACCGTCTGGGGCGCCGGGACCGGTGCGTACCGGCCCCGCGGCGGCGCGTGGTCCACCTCCTCCGCACTGCGGCCGATCATCGTCCGGCGGGCGTGCGCCGCCTCCGCGAAGATCTCCGGGAGCGGCTCCGGCTCCGGCTCCGGCGCCAGGGTCGGCGGCGGGACCTCCGTCTCCGGGATCGGGGCCGGTTCCGGCCGGTCCACCGCCGCCTCCCCCAGCCCCTCCACGAACCGGCTCAACAGCCTCGCCGCCGCCGACTCCACCGCCTCCGCCGGCAGCTCCGCCACCCGCCCGTCCGCGGAGGCCGTACCGGTCACGGAGACCGCGCACCCCTCGTCCGTGTCGGCGAGGCGGAAGGTGAGCGCCAGCTTCACCGTGCCGGTGCCGCGGGCCTCGGTGGCGTCGCCGTCGACCGCGTACGAACCGTCGTCGTGGGCGCTGACCCGCAGGGCACCCCGGTAGGTGATCGAGTGGCTGCCGATCCGGACCTTGAGGCGGCCGGTGCCGGGCGCGGCGCCCGCGTCCTGCTGGAGGCCGGGGACCGCCCGAGCGACCCGCGCGGGGTCGGCCAGCGCCTCCCTGAGCCGCGAGGCCGGGGCCGGGACGTACACCAGGTGCTCCATGCCGACTGAGCCTACCCACGAGCCGGTCCGGCACACCCCCTCCGACGCACGGCGAACCGCGCGCGCCCCGCGCGCGCCCCGTTGACGGCCGCCGTGCGCCGAGCCGGCTTCTCAGTACCGCGGATGCACCAGCGTCGACGGCGGCGGCCCGGCCGCCGGAGCCCGCAGCGCGTCTCTCAACAGCGCCCCCTGCGTCAGCGTCCGCAGCCGCGGACCGTCGGCCGGGAGCCGCAGCGGCGGGCCGCGGGAACCCGCCGCCGCCAGCACGAAGCCCCAGTCGTGCGGGGCCCCGGACTCGCCCGCCGAGCGGTCGGGGCCCGGGGTGAAGCCGGCGTCCTGGCCGAGGACCCGGTAGGGGGCGGCGGCGAGGCCCGCCGCCCGTATCGTCGCGACGACCGTCCAGAAGACGTGCGGGCGGGCCTGCACCGGCCCCGCGTGGACGACCAGACGGCCGCCGGGGGCGAGGGCGCGGCGGGCGAGGCCGTAGAACTCCTGGGAGTACAGCTTGGTGCTGGCGGTGATGCCGGGATCGGGCAGGTCGGCGATGACGACGTCGTAACCGCCGTAGCCCGAGCGGGGCGCCTCGCGCAGCCAGTGGAAGGCGTCGGCGATGAACACGTGGACGTGCGGGTCGTCGTAGACGTGGCCGTTGAGCGCGGCGAGGGCGGGGTCGTGGCGGGCGAGGCGCACCAGGCCCGCGTCGAGTTCGACGATGTCGACGCTGTCGACACCGTGGTGGCGCAGCACCTCGCGCGCGGCCATGCCGTCGCCGCCGCCGAGGATCAGCACGCGCGCGTGCGGGCCGGTCATCGCGGGGTGGACGAGGGCTTCGTGGTACCGGCGTTCGTCACGGCCGCCGACCCGCAGCCGGCCGTCCAGGAAGAGGTCGAGGGGGCGGCCGCGGGTGCCGCCGGTGAGGACGATCTCCTGGACGTCGGTCTGCAGGGCGACCCGGACGTCGGCGCCGTAGACGGCGTGCCGTGCGGCCCGTTCGAAGTCGCCGACGAGGGCGGCGGCGGAGCCGAGGACGCCGAGGACGGCGACGTTGACGACGAGGAGGGTGCAGCGGGTCCGGCAGGACAGGTCGCGGCGGAACAGGCCGAGGACCAGGGCGCCCCCGGCGACGACGTTGACGGTGCCGGTGAGCAGGGTGCCCGTCAGCTGGCCGAGGAAGGGCAGCAGGAGGAACGGGAAGGCGAGGCCGCCGACCAGCGCGCCCACGTAGTCGGCCGCGAACAGGTCGGCCACCGCGCCGCCCGCGTCCTGGCGGCGGATGCGCTGGATGAGCTCCATCAGCAGCGGCACCTCGGCGCCGATGAGCAGGCCGATGGTGAGGGAGAAGGCGACCAGCAGGCAGCGCGGGCCGAGGGCCCACAGGCCGCCCCAGCCGCCGGTCCAGGCGAAGACCGCGTACAGCGCCATGGCGCTGCAGCCGCCGACCAGCGCCAGCGCGGCCTCCACCGCGGCGAACCCGGCCGCAGCGTGCCAGCGCAGCCGTTTCGCGGCGAGTGAGCCGACGCCCATCGCGAAGACCATCACGGACAGCACGACGGAGGCCTGGGTGACCGAGTCACCGATCAGGTACGAGGCGAGCGCGACGAGTTCGAGTTCGTACACCAATCCGCAGGCCGCGCAGACGAACACGCACACCAGGACCAGGAAGCGGCCCGTCCCCGGCCGCACGGGCAGCGGCGCGGGGGCGCCCCAGGGCGGCGGTGCGCCGGGCGGGGCGGGTGCGTGCGGATCGATCACTCTGCGACGTTACGTCACTCACTCGGTACGCTTCGTCACCCACACGTGTGGAACTCCGGGCCGTTTGACGCACTGTGGGTTTATGTCATCAGGCCACGGGCTGGCGCACCGGAACCCGCACGCCGACCCGGGTCCTGGTGGCCACCAGTTGCCCGTCCTGCGGGTACGCGTGCCAGGTACGCCAGTGCACCTGGCCCTCGTGCCGCTGGGCGAGCATCGCCGTGAACGCGTGCGGGCTGCCCGGGAAGACCCCGGCGAGGCCGTGCGGATGCTCGGCGACGAGGGCCAGCAACTCCTGGGCGCGGCCCGCGAAGGAGCCGGGTGACAGCACCTCGACCCGGGCCGCGAACTCGTACTCCCACTCGCCGACGCGCTTGGCGACCCCGAGCGGCAGGGGGGTGCTGGACCCCGGGATGCACGCCACCGTCTCCGAACAGCCGCCCCGCTCCTCCTCCAGGAGCACCTGGTGGGACGCGCCGAGCAGTCTCAACTGCAGCTTCGCCCCGCTCAGTTCCAGATCGAGGGTGGCCAGGGCGGGCAGCGGCTCGCGTCCCAGGGCCCAGGCGAGGTCGGCCGCGCGCGTATCGGTGTAGGTGGTGTTCAGGGTCGTGAGCATGGATCGGCTCCGCTAACACGCAAAAGGGGAGGAGGGTGGTCCGGCGCACCTCGGTCGACACCGGGAGATCGGACCGGCCGGCCCAGCCGGAGAGGGTGTCGTCAGGACGTCCGAGGCGCTGCTTTGGTGGTTTAGAGGGAATCATGAACTGTGGCGCTGCCACAGCGTTTTTACCCAACTTCGTGGGGTTTCCATCCCTCAGAGGGCTCCACAGCTCACCTGTTCAACCACATCGTGCGCCCCACACCTCCCGGCGCACGCCGGGGCGTCCGGCCGGAGCTCACCCGCTCTCCGCCCGGACGCCCGGCCCTCCGCCCCCGCCGGACGGCTCAGTTCCCCCCGCCGCCGCAGCCGCCCCCGCCGCACGACGACCCGCCCCCGCAGGACGACCCGCCGCCGCACGAGGAGTGCCCGCCACCACAGGAGTGGCCGCCGCCGTGGTGGCCGCCGTGGTGGCCGCCGTGCGAGGACGACGACCCCGAGTCCCCGGCCCACCAGCTGCCCGAGCTGTCGTAGGACGAGGACCCGCCCCTGCCGTACGCCCCCTTGGCCCGGCCGCCCCTGCGGGCCGCCGAAGCGACGATCGCGACACAGATGATCGCGGCCACCACCACGATGAAGACGGTGCCCATGACGTCACCTTCTCTCCGTTCCCCCCGAGGGCGACCCCCCGTGGGCGCCCCGGCCGCCACGCGAACGCGACGTGCCCGGGGGATGCCCGGCCGCCTCACCGGCCAAAGCAGAGTTGAGCAACTTCTGAGGGTACCGGCGCGAAAAAGGCCCCTGACCTGCACGGATTGGCAGATCAGGGGCCGTCGGAGACTCACTGGGCCGCGTGTGGGCCGTGATCTTCCTGGGAGCGTTGCTGAAACAGCGTGTCGATGGCCCGCCGGGCCCGCTCGCGACTGTCGGGCATCAGGTGCGCGTACACCCGCAGCGTCATCGCCGGGTCAGCATGCCCCATGTACTCGCTGACGGCCTTGATGTTCTCCCCCGCGTCCAGCAGCGCCGAGGCGTAGAAGTGCCTCAGGGCGTGCATCCCGTGCTCGCGCGCCGAGTCGTACTTGCCGTTCCGGTCCGCCTCGGGGATGAGGCCGGCGACCGCAAGAGCGGGCTTCCACTCCTTGCCGTTGAAGTTGCTCCGCCACACCATGCCGCCCTGCTCAGCCGTGAAGATCAGCCGGGCGGACACCTTCGGCCCCTCTGGTACGTCCCACGGCAGCGTGATCTCTACGGGCTTGTAGGCGTCCATGTGCGCGCGGAGCATTTCGGCCACGTGATCGGGCAACGGCACGTCACGCTTCTTGCCTCCCTTGGGGAGAGCGAACACCGGGTGCCCTTCCACGTGCTTGATCTGCCGGACCACGTGCAGCGTGCGCCCGTCAGCGTCGATGGCGTCCTCCGCCAGGCCGAACACCTCCCCCTGGCGCAGACCACAGCCGGCGCCCACGTCGACCATCGCCCGATACCGCTCCAGGAGCGCGGCTCGAACGGCGAACACCTGTGCAGGCGCCCAAGGGACCACCCGTGACGGGTCAGCCTTCGGCCGGCGCACGGTCCGAGCGCTGCACGGGTTGCGTGCCAGGAGGGTGTCGTCAACAGCGGCAGACAGGACCGACTGAACGTCCGCGAAGATGTTCCGGGCGTAGGCAGCGCTCACGCCGGGCTTCGCTTCGAGCCCCGCGACGAGTTCGCGGATGTGCTCGGGCCGGAACGTCCCGATCGGCCGGGAGCCGAGCGCCGGGTAGACGTGCAGCCGCAGGCGCCGGCCGAGTTCCTTGCGGGTCATCGGGCTGGAGGTCTTCGTGTCCAACCACTTCTCCGCGTACTGCTGGAACGTGATCCGAACGGACTGAGGGTCGGTGTACTGACCGCGCGTCATGTCCGTCTCGATGGCGCTCAGCCACTTCTCAGCGAGCCGCTTCTTGCCGTCGGGGAAGCTCTTGGACTTCTCGGAGCCGTCGGGGCCGACGTACCGGGCCCGGTACCGCATGCCGGTGCCGTAGCGCTCGGACTTGGCCTTGACCGGCTTCCCGTTCGGCCCGGTCTCGGTCTTGTACCAGCGGTCTTGGACGTGACCGGCCATCAGGCAGCCCCTTCCATGAGGGATGCGACCCAGGCCCGTACGTCGTCGGGGTCGAAGCGCAGGTATCGGCCGACGCGGAAGCCTCGGGGACCAATGCCCTTGCGGCGCCACTGGTAGACCGTCTCGACACTGGGCAGGCGCAGCAGCGTCACGAGGTCTTCCGGGGTCAGGTACTGCTCCGGCAGTGCGAGCTTCATGCGCTCACCTCCCAGCCGTCTGGGTCGGGTAGGTCAGCGAGCGCTTCGCGTGCGGTCTCTCGGTTCAGTCGGATCTCCTTCGCGATCGATGCGGCGAGCCAGGATTCGCCGGGGGTGTGGCCGTGACCGGCGTACGCCCAGTGCGCGAGCGTGAGCGTCGACGCCTCGGTCTCGTCGCCGGGGTCGGGCAGGCCGAGGGAGCGCCGTTGCTGGGCGGCGCGGTAGTCGGCACGAACCTGGCGCAGTGCCCCGAGGGTGGTGGAGTAGCGGCGGGACTTGGTGGAGAAGTGGCCACGGAAGCCGAGCATGTGAGCCCAGTCCCGAAGCTTGCGATCCGGGTACAGCGCGTGCAGATCAAGGCAGGCTTCGATCAGCCGGCGCGGGTGGTCCGGGACGCCGAGCAGTACGAGCGCTTCCTTGTTGCCGATCCGGCGGTCGACGGTGCCGGTGGTCTCGGCTGCCTTGGTGGCGTACTTGGCGACGTAGGAGGCCACGGCAGCTTCCGTGATGTCCTCACCCTGTCCGAAGGCGCGGATCGGGCGTACGTCGACCTGGGTGCCCCACTTCAAGGTGCGGGCGGGTTGGGTCAACGCCGGCTGGTCGGGGTCAGGCTGGTAGCGGGCGGGGTCGACGTCGACCTGTGCGCGGCCGGCGGCAGCGTGGATCGCGTCGGTAAGGAGGTCGGGGGTGGCCCAGGCCGGCGGTGGAGAGTCGGGTCCTTCGGGTCCGTCAAAGCGGATCACGGCGTGGAAGTGGACGGCGCCGCGCTTCTGGTATTCGGCGACCTTGCCGAAGGCTACGCGGGACTGTTCGTGGGCGGCTTTCTGGGTCAGGCCGGCGCGGCGCGCGATCTCGCGGCGCAGGTAGATCGTGAAGTACCGCCACAGTTCGGAAGCGTGGTTGTTCCACAGCACCGCGCCCGCGTAGTCATACGTCGCGGGGTCGAGCGGGGTGCCGAGTTCGGGCGCGTCCTCGCTGTGGCGGGTGCCGCAGCGGCAGGGCCGGTTGCCGGGCCGGTTGTGGACCGGACCGAACGAGGGGGCGGTGAGGGTGGCGAAGACCCGGGGGTGATCGCGGATGGTCTCGGGGGTGCCTTTGGCGGGGTCGCCGACGAGGCCGGCGCGGATGAGGTGGTAGGTGTCTCCGGCGTAGGTCCAGGCGCAGGCGGGGCAGCGGGACGCGCGACGGTTGCCGCACGCGATCCGCAGCCGGCCCCCCGGCTCGTTGTCGGTGTCGTAGCGGTGCAGGATCTGCCCGGTCGCACGGTCGCGGGTGACGGTGGAGCCTTGCAGGTGGATCGGGTCGGAGCAGCCGCCAGTACGGCGGATCTGGTCCTGGATGCGGTCGAAGCCAGGGGACCCGGCCAGCCTCAGCAGATCGGTGAGGGTGGCCGGGTCCTCCAGGCCCGCCATGGTGGCGGTGTCGGTCACGCGAACACCTCCTGCCGTGCGGTCAGGAAGGCGTGGCCGATCCAGCGGGTGTAGGCGGGCGGGATGGCCTCGGTGAGTTCCTCGTGGACGTCGGTCCACGTGATCCCCATCGCGGCCTGCATCTCCGCCACGGTGGCCTTGCCGCCGCCCTCCCCGTACGCGGCCACATACGGGCCGTCGCGGTAGACGCCGTGGCGCCAGCCCCGCACGTAGCCCCGGTGCCGCGGGTGACCCGGCCGGACGACGCCCCAGCCGCCCAGCTCGAAGTTGCGGTGGCGCAGCACGCCGAGCCCGAACATCTCCCCGCACAGGGTCAGGTCCTTGCGGATCTCCGCCTTGCCGTTGGGCTGCTCGATCACGTACGGCAGCCCGGAGGCGTCCAGGAGCACGCGGGTGGGCGCCACGAGGTCTTCGTGGACGCCGCCCCAGCCCTGGGACCGGTTCGTACCCACGGTCAGCGCGGCCTTGGCCTGGCAGGGCGGGGAGGCGTGCACGAGGGTGTACCGCTCGATCTCACCGGTGGTGATCAGGCGGGCGAGGTATTCGAGGGCGTCCCCGCGGTGGTAGGGGAAGGGGTAGTTCGGCCGGTCGGCGACGTCGCAGCCGTCGACCGCGAACCCGGCGCTCTCGTAGCCTTTGCCGGCCCCGCCGGCGCAGGAGAACAGGTCGAGGACACGGCGGCGGGAGGCGGCGGTCACTGGTCGTCGTCCCTCCGGGCGTGGGTGTCGATCCACTCTTCGGCGCAGACCTTGTGGACGGGCTTGCCCCGCTCGGAGCGCAGCGGAGTTGGCTTGGTGCAGATCACGCAGGGCTGGTCGCCGGAGTGGTCGAAGTGCTCCGGGGAGCGCCAGTCGAGGAGAGGCATGCCGGTCACCGTCCGATCCGGGCAAGCGCCGGGGTGGGGGCGGTGGTGCCGGTGCCGTGGCAGGCCGGGCAGTCGACGGTGAGGGTGGTGCGGGTGCCGTCGGGGTTGCGGGTGCCGGTGGTGATGGCGGCGCGGGCGAAGCCGTCGCAGTCACGGCAGGCGCGCGGGCTGGGGGTGTTCCGGGGCATGATGGGGCTTCCCTTTCGGGTCCGTTGGATCAGGAAGTGGGTTGAGGCGCCCGGAGCGGCGGAAGTTTGGCGACCGAGGCCGCTCCGGGGGCCGTTAACGCTGGTTGTTGAGGTCCTTGAGCAGCGACTTGAGGACGACCGCCACCAAGGCCACGGAGACGGCGGTGATGGCGACGGCGAGGAGCATGGAGACCAGGACCGCGCCGACGACCAGGACCACGGCGCCACCGCCGGCGGCGAGGGCGAGCGCGGAGCCGGGGGTGAGCTGAACCGTCGGCCGGGCCGGGGCCGCGGGGGCGACCGGAGCCGGGGCGGGCGCGGCCGGGACGACGGGCGCCGGGGCGGTGGTCTGGGGCGCGGTGGGCGCCGGGGCCGGCGCGGTGTCCGGGGTGGGGTACTTCGGGGTGAACATCAGCGGATCTCCCTTCAGGTGCGGGTGCAGGTGTGGGTGCGGGCGGCGAGTTCGGCGGCCGCTCGGTCGAAGTACTCGTTGGAGACGCCGCATTTGGGGGCGGTGCAGGCGGCGATGTGCTTGGTCTGGCCACGGCCGTTGTTGAAGGTGGCGACCTTGACCGGCCCGATCCGGATGACGTCGTAGAAGCGGTTCGGGCGCATCGGTCAGTCCTCCTGCCGGAGGCTGGGGCCGGGGAAGTCGGCCAGGATGCGGGCGGCTTCCTTCGGGTCCGGGGTGCGGTCGGCGGCTTCCTCGGCCAGCATCCGGGCCAGGGTGGGACGGCCGGAGTCGGCCATTTCGCGGGCCGCGTCGAGGTAGTCGGACGGGCGGTTGAACGTGCGCATGGTTGAACCTCCTTTGCTGTCAGGTGAGTTGGGCGACGATGGCGAGTGCGAGGTCTTCCGGGAGACCGAGGCGGGCGCGCAGGGTGGCCGCGTCGATGTCGGCTCCGGTGCGGGCGCGGTGGTCGGTGGCGACCTTCCGGGCATGGTCGATCAGCGCCGGAGGTACGCCGGGAGCAGCCTTGGGCAGCGCCGGGACAGGCTCCGGCTCGGCGATCTCCGGGGCCGGTTCCGGTGTCTCTGGGCGGTCGACCGCGACCACCGGACGAGGAGCTGGCTCCTGCTCGGGAGCAGGGGCTGGGTCGGGGGTGTGGTCGGTGTGCTGGTGAGCGAGGAGAGTGCCGCCGAGGAAGGCCAGCGCGGGCCAGCCGGCGACGCCGAGGCGGAGCAGGGCGGGCGGGTGGTTCATGTCGAGGAAACCGGCCGTGGCGATGTTCGCGCCGAGGGATGCGACCAGGGCAACCACGAACCAGCACCAGGCCAGCCGGGAGCGCTGCGCCCGCAGCCGGCGCCAGGCGGCGACGAGCAGCAGGTCGACGGAGACGGGGTAGGCCCAGGCCTTCCATCCGGTCTGCCCGGCGGCTTGGGCGAGGTCGTGCAGGTGGGCGAAGGACAACGCCCCCGCAATCACGGCCTGAACCAGTACGGCGTCGGGACGGATCGAGAGCTTCATGTCTTCACCTCCTTCAACGTGTTGGAGCAGGTCAGGGGGCTAGTCGGTGGGTGCTTCGCCGGAGCCGAAGCAGTTCAGGCACATCCCGGTCTGGTCGCCGACCACGCGGTGTTTGCGGCCGACCCGGACCGGGCGGGAGACCACCCCGGAGCCGTCGCAGACCGGGCACGGCGCGGGCTTCGGCTCCGGGGGCGGGGTGGTCGTCGGCGCGGCCACGTCAGGCGTCCAGGCGGGGGTAGCTGTGACCGGGCGGCGGGTAGGCGCCGGCGTCGGTCAGGGAGAACTCAGCGGCGAGCGCTCCGGCCATCACGGCCGTGAAGGCGTCCCGCTCGGGGTGGCCGTTCAGGTGGTCGAGGAAGGCCTGGTACAGGAAGCCCAGCCGGTTGACGTCGTCGGCGATGACGGCCCGGCGGTGCTCGCGTTCCTGGTCGGGGTTCATGGGTGTTCCCTTCCGGTTTTCGGCATGGCGCGGGTAGGGACCTGGCGCGAAGCGGTCGCGCCGACCGGAGTTATGCGGGGATTACTCGCCGACCGGCGCGGGCTCCACCAGCGGCGGTTCCGTCGGCATCGGCGGGATCACGATCTGGCCGACCGGGCGGAACGGGGCCAGGAACGGCAGGTTCGGGGTCAGGTGCGCGTACTGGCGACAGACCGCGGTTGCTTCGGCCGGGGTGACCTCGGGGGTGCGGATGCGGGACCAGTAGCCGGAGGCGTCGCCGGCCACCGCGACACCGGGACGATCGGCCCGGATGCCGGTCACGGAGACCACGGCATCGGGGGCGACGTCGCCCAGGCCCATCTCCGCTGTCTGCTTGTCGTTGACCCGGTGGACCACGCGGCCGGTGAGCTGGGCGCGCAGGGCGGTCGCGCCCCGGCCGAGGTCGGAGCCGAAGCGCTGCCCGCACACCTCCAGGTAGATGCCGATCGCACGGGCCATCTGCCCCAGGCGCACGAGTTGCATGACGGTGTGGTCGCGGTCGGCTTCCTCTTTCTTGGAGGTCACCAGGAACAGTTCCGCCACCTCGTCGATGAGCACGACCAGCGGCACCGGCCGGACGTCGTCGGGGAGTTCCCACAGGTCGGAGACGCCGTAGAGGGCGAGCAGGTCGAAGCGGTCTTCCATCTCCTGCACCAACGCATCCACCAGGCGGCCGGCGGTCTGCCGGTCGGTGGCCAGAGCCGAGAGGCGCGGGGCGTAACGGGACTGCTCTACACCGCGCTTGCAGTCGATACCCACCAGCCCCACCGGGAGCTGGGCCAGGCCCTTGATGAGGTTGCGCTGGAACATGGACTTGCCGGACTGGTTCGCGCCCAGGGTCAGGGCCATGGGCTGCTGCCGATAGTTCCGCTCGAAGACCGTGCCGTCCTCCCGCAGCGCGACCGGGACGACCAGGTCACGGGGCTTCGCCGTGCGCGGCATCCGAACCCGGCGGAGCACGTCGTAGCCGGTCATCCGCAGGTCAACGAATCCGGGCTTGGTCTCCGCCACGGTGACCGAGTGCACGCCCCAGGCGTGACGCAGACGCTCGGTCGCAGCCGCGATGTCCGCAGGCTCCAGGCCGGCCGGGAGCCGGAGCGTGACCAGCAGGCCGGTCGACGTCCCGCGGACCCGGCGAACCTTCGGCGGAGCCGGCCGGACCTCGGCACGGGCCAGGTTGCGGCGGACGAAGGCGCGGAAGCCGGACGGCTTCACCGTCAGCCCGCACACCTCCATCGTGTCCCGGTAGGTCCAGGTGAACCGGCCCCAGGTGACCGGCAGACCCACCAGCGACCAATACACGCGCGGCGCGCGGACCTTCGCGTAGCCGATCCCGCCGGCACCGGCAGCTAAGCCACCGACTTCGAGCAAGGGCGTGACGTCGGTCATGGTCAGACCACCGAGGTGATCGCGACCGCGCGGAACGAGATCCCGTGCCGCTTCTCGCCGTTGAACGTGTTCTCCCAGTCGCGAGCCTTGAGGCCGACGACCCGCACCGGCATGCCCGGCGCCAGACCCTCCGCAAGACCGGTCTCCGGGACGGTCACCTGGTAGAGGTTGCCCTCACCCTCGTCCGAGACCAGCAGCCCCACGGTCGACAGGCTCGCGTTGGTCTCCCGGTCCACGGCCCGCTCACCGGTCTTCTTGTTGACCATCTTGGGCTCCGGCGCGGTCGCCACGAACACCACAGCGGTCGAAAGATCGATCTTGAAAGACGGCATGTGCCTATCCCTCGTTCTCGGAGGCCACCTTGCGCAACCTCTCTAGACATCTCAATGAGAGCACGTCTCTAGAGATGTCGTCAAGGGAGATGTCTAGAGATGTTGAGTGCGAAGGATTGCGGTTACACGCACTGAGCGGGCGACCGGCCCATGGCCTAGGCTGTCTAGAGAAGAGAGGAGGGCTTCCGAATGGCCACCACCGACGACGACCGTCGGCCGAAGTACCAGCGGATCGCAGACTCCCTGCGCGAGGCGATCCAGTCGGGCGAATACGGTCCCGGTGATCGGCTTCCGGGAGAGAACGAGCTTATGGCCGCGCACGGCGTGGCTCGCATGACGGCGCGCCAAGCGCTGGGCGTGCTCAAGGACGAAGGCGTAGCCGAGGCCCGCAAGGGCGCCGGCGTTTTCGTCCGGTCCTTCCGACCCTTGCGGCGCCGGGGCATCCAGCGGCTATCCGAGGAGCAGTGGGGTAGTGGCCGGTCCATCTGGGCGGCCGACACCGAGAACCGGACGCTCGAAGTGGACCAGGTGGCGGTGTCGGAGGAAGCGGCCCCGGAGAACATCGGGCGCGTGCTTGACCTCGCCGACGAGGAGACGGTTTGCGTCCGGCGGCGGCGGTATGTCCTGGACGGGAAGCCAGTGCTGCTGGCGACCAGTTACCTCCCCACATCAGTGGTGGGGGGTTCCGCCATCACGCGCGATGATCCGGGGGCAGGCGGGATCTATGCCCGCCTTGCCGAACTCGGGTACAAGCCTGTGCACTTCCGCGAGGAGATCCGCTCTCGCATGCCCTCAAAGGATGAGGCGTCGCAGTTGGGCATCTCCTCCGGCACACCCGTCATCCTGATCTGCCGGACCGCGTTCGCGGACGAAGGGCGCCCGGTCGAGATCAACGAGATGACCTTGGATGCCGCCTCCTACATCCTGGAGTACGACTTCGACGCGTAGGCCGTCGCGGATCTTGTTACAGGTTTCTCTACCTCATCAAGCCAGCTGCGCTCCGCTCCGCCGGGCGCGCTCCCGGCTCCGCCGCGGGCGCCGCTCCTGCCTTCGGCCCGCTCCGCCCGCGCTGCGCCGACGCGCGCCCACGCCACGATTCCGGATCATGAGTCGATCACCGTAGAGAGCGGCCACGGTCAGAACGAGCCTCCGGCGGGGGCGCTCAGGCTCCGAGATGGCGAGGGCGCCGTTCGCGAGTGCCGGCGGACAGTGGCGTGCGCGGGGTGCTCCCATCCCGCCTGCCGTCGACCCAGGCAGAGCCGAGCAGACGCGGCCCAGGGCGTCCAGGTCGTTCGTACAGTGGCGCGCTCCACCTGGACGCCCTGAGCCACGCCCGCTCCACGGTGTGTGGGCCGACGGCAGACGGGATGGGAGCTGGGTAGGTACTCTGGCGCGAGTATCAGATCGGCCGCGAGGTGCCGCATTTGACACCTGCGAATTTGTTAAATCTCATTTTACGCTTCGCAGTAAAAAATCTGCCGCCCCCCACCTGACCTGGCATTTCACTAGCGGAGGACTGGGCTCCAGTCACTTGCGCGGGAAGTCACCGAAACTTACTATCCGGGTCTAGACACTTTGCGACGTCGTTGAGAATGTCGCAGTGTCAGGTGCTCACGCCTATCGAGCGAAGGCCCGGCATGGATGGCCGTCCACACCGGGCCCTGCTCGGAGCGTCTTATGTCAGGTGGGCTCGGCCGTCCTCGGTTCGGACGTGCTCATCTGACTGAGCACACGGCCGGCCGCATGTTGTCCACTCTAGCGGGCAGACATCTGACCAACGCACCCTGCGATTGACGGAATCGCGGCCAGGGCCGCGATGAGGATCGGGACCCACCAGTGTGGATCACGTTCCCTCTTGTTGCGGTCCTTGCGATTACGACTCATCGCCCTCAACTCCTCACCGGGGTGTTGTCAAGAGGGTCAAGCGACACCTCCGACGCCTCGGTCCCCAGCCGAGACGAACTAGGCCGGAGGGCAGTCGAGTTGGCGTTACTTTACAGGCTCTGGCGCCCAAGTGGTTCGGGAGGCATGGGGTACTGGCAGGTAAGAACAGGATAGGTCAGACCTCAAGGGTTTGACCTCGTACGAACACCTCCCCAACTCGTGCAGCCAGCCGCGTGGACACGGCTTACCGCATGGCCGACTCCATCCGCAGCATCCCTTTTCTACCCTTGTGCGTAGACAGATTTCAGGAGCGGATCACGCCACCGCTCTTCATCGCCCGCATTGCTTCCAGAGGGAAGGGCGGAGGAAGACCGTGCCCTCATGGGCCGTCTGTGGGCCGTCCGGCAGCGGCCAACGTCGGCAGACGATGACAGATGACAACTGCTCTCCCCCAGCTCAGAGGGAGCAGAGAAGGCATCTCGGCAGGTCCCACCCCCCGGACGTGAGTTGAGCAACTCCAGAGCTTGGGCGCAGGATGGCCGGCATGACTTCCAGCGCACGCCCGCTCCTGAACCGTCGGCTGGCCGAGTTCGGCACCACGATCTTCGCCGAGATGTCCGCCCTGGCCCTGCGCACCGGCGCCATCAACCTGGGGCAGGGCTTCCCGGACACCGACGGTCCCGAGGAGATCAGGGAGGCCGCGGTGCGCGCGCTGCGCGAGGGGCGCGGCAACCAGTACCCGCCGGGTCCCGGCGTCCCCGAGCTGCGCACCGCGATCGCCGCCCACCAGCAGCGCCGGTACGGGCTGTCGTACGACCCGGACGCCGAGGTGCTGGTCACGGCGGGCGCCACGGAGGCCATCGCGGCGGCCCTGCTGGCGCTGGTGGAGCCCGGGGACGAGGTGGTCGCCCTGGAGCCGTACTACGACTCCTACGCGGCCTGCATCGCGATGGCCGGCGGCACCCGGGTGCCGGTCACGCTGCGCCCGGACGGCGGCGCCTTCCGCCTCGACCTCGACGAGTTGCGCGCCGCCGTCACCCCGCGCACCCGGCTCCTGCTGGTCAACACCCCGCACAACCCGACCGGCACGGTCCTCACCCGCGCCGAGCTGACCGCGATCGCCGAACTGGCGGTGGAGCGGAACCTGCTGGTGGTGACTGACGAGGTCTACGAGCACCTGGTCTACGACGAGGCGGAACACGTCCCCCTCGCCACCCTCCCCGGCATGCGCGGACGCACGGTCACCATCGGCTCGGCCGGCAAGACCTTCTCCTTCACCGGCTGGAAGGTCGGCTGGGTGACGGCGGCGCCGGAGCTGGTCACGGCGGTGCGGTCGGCGAAGCAGTTCCTGACCTACGTGGCCTCGGGCCCCTTCCAGTACGCGGTCGCGGAGGCCCTCGCGCTCCCCGACGCGTACTTCGAGGCGTTCCGCCGGGACATGCAGACCAAGCGGGACATCCTCGCGGCGGGGCTGGCGGAGGCGGGCTTCGAGGTCTACGGCACCGCCGGCACGTACTTCGTCACCACCGACATCCGCCCCCTCGGCGAGACCGACGGGTTCGCCTTCTGCCGGTCCCTGCCGGAACGGGCGGGGGTCGTCGCCATCCCCAACGCGGTCTTCTACGACCACCGGGAGGCGGGGGCGCCGTTCGTGCGGTTCGCGTTCTGCAAGCGGACGGGGGTTCTGGAGGAGGCCGCCGCCCGGCTCAAAGCGCTCGCCATGTGACAGCCGACAGCCGCACCAGCAGGGGTCCGGGCCTGGCTCATGCCGCAGCGCGTGGATGACGCGGGCCGTAGAGTGGCGCGGTGGATGGACGAGCGCGACTGCTGTCGGGGAGTTGCACGACCGGGTGGAGCGACTGGATTCACGGGGAGCTGTGGCTGCTCCCGTCCGCGTTGGTCCGCCGTCGGCTCGGGTTCGCTGCCACCCTGGCGAACAGTAAGGGGCTGACGGTGGTCGTGCCGTCGCCGGAGGCCGACGTCACTGCGGCTGCCACCGCACAGATCCGGACGGAGCACCGGACCAACAAAGTGATCCCGCTGGCTGGCATCGCCTCCGCCCATCTCCGTCGCGGCATCACCACCGACCGGCTCACCGTGCGCATGCGTGACGGGGCTCGGCACAAACTTCTCTGGCTCCCCACCGACCCTGCGTATGCCGTACTCGCGAACGAACTCACCCCGTGGCTGCGCTGAGCCGCCAACCGCCCGGAGCGAGCGGCGCCTCAGCCGCGACAGCGACGCCGGGGGCTGAGGTGTCGTGTCCGGACATGGTTGTCGAGGCCGAGGAATACGCGAAGCGCTGGGCAGTACGTGGTGGTAGTCGCCCGCAGCAAACGCGGCTTCGAACCTCCTCGCGGCGAACCGGACTTCGTCGCACGGACTCACGGCACAGAACGGCACGCCCCCTGGCCGATCCCGGTCGCGAAAGGCGAGGCGATCGCAGCCGACTGCCCCGACCAGGAACGACCACGTCCGACGGCAGCGGTGCGCCGACGGCGCGGGTCTGGCCGCGCCGGGGGCCTTCGTCAGCGTGCGTCCGCCTCGGGTTCCGGACGCGGGAGTTCGTCGAGGTCGAGGGTGAAGACGCGGCCGTCGGCCAGGGGGATGGGGAGCTTGCCCGTGCCGTACTTGTGGGTGTGTGCGGCGATGTAACCGGTGGCGGTCGGCTCGGTGTGGAGGACGACTTCCTGGGCGTAGGGGTCCACGACCAGGTAGATCGGGATGCCGTACTGGCGGAGGCGGGCTTCGAGGTCTACGACACCGCCGGCACGTACTTCGTCACCACCGACATCCGCCCCCTCGGCGAGACCGACGGGTTCGCCTTCTGCCGGTCCCTGCCGGAACGGGCGGGGGTCGTCGCCATCCCCAACGCGGTCTTCTACGACCACCGGGAGGCGGGGGCCGGCCTGACTGACGGCGCAGCGCGCAGCTGACGCCGGTCATCGCCCCGCATCAACGACGAGCACCGGCTGATCTACAAGGCCACCGAGGACGCCGTCCTGATCACACGCTGCCGCTACCACTACGAAGGGCTGACAGGACGGCAGGACGGCCACAGCGGCCTTGCCGGCCCGCGTCGTGCGGCGATCGCGCAGGTCGGCCGTGGTGGGGGCCGCGTTCCCGATCCTTGCCCGATCGCGGCGGGGACCCGGCGGTCAGGGCCTCCCCGGGCGAGCAGCCGTCCCCGGCCGTCCACCCTCCAGGACGTGGTTCTACTCTCTTCTCGGCTCCATCAGGAGTCACCGCAGATCAGGTCGTCGGCGCCGGATTCGAACGCTTGCGGCCGGGGGGAGACGCGCCTGTGCCACGCAGGAGACCATTCATAGCTTCCGCTGCCCTCGCCGTCCTGCTCGGCGGCCTCGGCATCAGCCCCGCCCACGCGGATACGAGCACCGCTCTGTACGTCGACGATGCCTCTGCCGTGTGCAGCGACACCGGCCCTGGTTCCCAGGCGGAACCCTTCTGCCAGATCCAGCCGGCCGCGGACGCCGCGGTGCCCGGGGATGTCGTCCACGTCGCCGCCAACACCACGCATTACGCCCCGGTGACCATCGCCTCGGCCGGCAGCTCCGACGCGCCGATCACCTTCGTCGCGAGCGCCGGCAACGGCTCCAGCGGCATCGTCGGGGGCGCCGGCACCGACGCGATCACCCTGTCCGGGGCCCGGTACGTCAGCATCGTCGGGCTTGACGCCTACGCGTCGCGTGCCGCCGCGGTCGTCATGACGAACTCCCAGCACATCAGCTACACCCGCGCTGCCGTCAGGAGCACCGCGACCACTGCGGCGATCGCTGTCGACGGAACCTCCTCCGACATATCACTCACCCGGCTCACGGTTCCGTTCGCGTCCGGCTGGGGCTTCGCCAGTGCGGCCGGAGCGCAGCGCATCACACTCGCCGACGACATCTTTTCGGACGAGGTCGGCGGCGGTGTCTCGGCCGCGGGCACGACCGGCATCGCCCTCGCGGGCGACACCGTCTCCACAGTCTGCGGCGATGCGGTCAGCCTGACCGACGGCAGCTCCGGGTCGGTCGAGAACACCGTCGCGTACGTCCAGGGGACGACCAGGTGCTCCGACTCCGGCACCCCGGCCGAGATCACGGTGGACGCCGCCTCCGCAGCCCAGGTCACCGCGGACTACAACGCGGTCAATCCGCTGTCGACCGGCACCGACTACGACTGGGCGGGCACGGCCTACGGCACCAGCCAGGCGTTCGGTACGGGCACCGGGCAGGGCGCCCATGATGTGGACCAGACGGATCTGACGCTCACCTGGGTGGTGCCGGAGCACTCACCGCTCATCGACTCGGCGAACGCCGACGCGCCCGGTGAACTCTCCGCCGACTTCAACGGTGCGGCGCGGGTCGACGACCCGCTGGTGGCCGACACAGGTTCCGGCGCGGGCCACTACGACCGGGGGGCGACGGAATTCCAGGACCCGCTCGCGGTGACCGGGGTCACCCCGGCAAGGGACATCTACGTCGGTGTACCGGTCACGTTCACCGCCGTGGTGAGCAATCCCTGGTCGGACTCCCTGGACCTCGGCTACACCTTCGACTTCGGTGACGGCAGCACCGCCACGTCGACCACCGGCTCGGTCACGCACACGTACACGCAGGAGACCGGCAGCGCCGACGACACGCTCCGCGTCGTGGTGGACAGGGCCGACGGCACGAAACTCGGCGCCGCGGATGCCTCGTTCCCGATCCTCCCGGTGCCGGCACTGACCGGAGGCATCGCCTGCGGGACCAACCCCTCCGCGCCCGACAGAACGTCGTGCACCTTCGACACCAGCTACTTCGTCCCCTACCCGGTCACCAGCGACCGGATCACCTTCGGGGACGGGTCCTCGGCCGTCTCCGTCACCGGCTCGTCCGGAACTGTCAAGCACACCTATGCCGCCGCCGGCACCTACACGGTCACCCAGAAGGTCACCGACTCCGGCGGACGCACCGCGACCGCGACGGCCAGGACCACGGTCGGCACGGCCTACGTCGCCGGGGGTCCGTGGCGGGTACTGGACACCCGGAACGGCACGGGCGCCGCCCAGCGAAAGGTCGGCCCCGGTGGGGTGGTCCGGCTGAAGATCCTCGGCGTGGACAGCATTCCGAGCACCGGCGTCACCGCGGTGACCATGAACGTCACCGATGCCGGTGCCACCGCCGCCAGCGTGGTGACGGTCTACCCGGACGGCACCAGCCGCCCGACCGCGTCCGATCTCAACTTCCTCGCCGGGCAGGTCAACCCCAACCTGGTCACGGTCCGGGTGGGCAAGGACGGCTACGTCGACCTCTACAACGCGCACGGCTATGTGAACCTCATCGCCGACGTGGAGGGCTACTCCACGACCACGCCCAGTACGACCGACGAGCGCATGAGCAGCCTGGCCACGATCACCCCCACCCGGGTGCTGGACACCCGGAACGGCACGGGCGCCGCCAAGGGCAAGGTCGGGCCGGGCAGCATCACGACCGTCACCCTTCCGAAGTACGCGCGGGGGTTCGCCACGATCGGTGCCGTCCTCGACGTCACCGTGACCGGCGGTACCAGCAGCGGCGTGGTCACCGTCTTCTGCGGATCCACCCGGCCGCCGAGCACGTCGAACCTCAACTACCGGGCCGGGCAGACCGTGTCCAACCTGGTCGTGCCGACCGTGTGCACCGGCGGCAAGGTCAAGATCTACAACAGTGCCGGGTACGTCAACCTGATCGCCGACCTCCAGGGGCTCTACAGCAACGAATTCGCCGGCGACTCGGCGGCGGGCGACGGCACCTCCCTCTCCGGTGCCCCGTTCGTCCCGACCGCCCCCACCCGTTTCCTGGACACCCGTCACGGCACGGGCGCCCCCGTCAAGCGCCTCGCCGCGAACAGCACCCTCGCGGTGAAGGTCGCCGGCGTCGACGGGGTGCCGGTCGGAGCCGACGCGGTACTGGTCAACCTCACCGGCACCGGGCCGACCACCGGCACCCATCTCACCGCCTACGGCGCCGGCAGCCTGCCGGACGTCTCCGACCTCAACCTGACCACCGGCGAGACCCGCCCCGTCCTGACCTTGGTCCCGCTCGACTCGGGCGGCTACCTCCATATCCACAACGCCAACGGCTCGGTCGACGTCATCGCCGACCTCGAGGGCTACTTCGGCTGACCCGCCGCCGGCGCACCCGGCGCCCACCGCCCCTCCCCTCAGGGCGGCGGGTCACCCCGGGGTGGTGGAGGGGCCAGGGGCGTGCCTGTCAGGTGCCAGGCGCATGAGGGCGCCGACGCGGATCACACCGGAGGTCGGAGCTCCGGCGTCCGGCGACTCCCTCGCCCGGAAGGCGGTGATCGACGGCGTGGCCGTGTCGGGTCGGGCACGCCCTGGGCGTCTCCCTCCATCGGGCGTTCATTTCTCGCCGCTCTCCGCGTCTTTCGGCACTGTGCGAATGTGAGCCACCTCAGCACCACCGCCCTCGCCCCGTCCGTCGCGCAGCAGCCGGTCGCGGGGCGGCCCGGGACCCGGCTGTCCTTCGTCGCCGCCGGCGGGGTCGCCGTGGGGTTGTTCGCGGTGGCCCGGCTGACCGGGATGACCGTGCTGGCGGTGGTCGCCTGGGCGAGCGGGCGGCATCCGCTGACCCTGCTGGGGAGGTCGTGGGACTCGGCCTGGTACCTGGGGATCGCGGCGCACGGCTACGGCCGCACCCTGTACTTCGGGGCCGACATCATCCACAGCGACCTGGCGTTCTTCCCGCTCTACCCGGCGCTGATCCGGACCCTGACGGCCGTGACCCCGCTCAGCGGGGCGGGCGCCGGACTCCTGGTGTCCTGGACCGCGGCGGCCGTCGCCGCGGCCGGTGTCTACGCCGTGGGCGCGCGCCTGCACGGCCGTGCGGTGGGCACCGCCCTGGTGCTGCTCTGGGGGCTGCTCCCGCACTCCGTGGTGCTGTCCATGGCGTACACGGAGCCCGTCCTGACCGCCTTCGCGGCCTGGTCGCTGTACGCCGTCCTGGCCGGGAACTGGTGGTGGGCCGGCAGCCTGGCCGCGCTGGCCGGACTGTCCCGCCCGAACGGCTTCGCGGTCGCGGCCGCCGTGCTGCTCGCCGCGGCCCGTGAGCTGTACCGCGCCCGGGGCCGGGCCACCCACAGGCTGTGGACGGGCGCGGCGGTGGCGCCACTGGGCTGGACCGCCTACGTCCTGTGGGTCGGCCGCCGCACCGGCGACGCGCTGGACGGCTACTTCGGCGTGCAGCGGCTGTGGGGGTCGCGCTTCGACTTCGGCCGGGGTTCGCTGGTGTTCGTCCGCAGGCTGCTGCTGCGCGGCGACCGCTTCGTCTTCCCGATGGCCCTGGTGATCGTGGCGGCGGCGGTGGTCCTGTTCGCCCTGCTGGCCCTGGACCGGGCCCCGCTCCCGCTGCTCGCCTACACCGCCGTACTGCTGCTGATCGCGCTGGGCGGCTCGGGGTTCTTCGAGTCGAAGCCGCGGTTCCTGCTCCCGGCCTTCCCGCTGCTCCTGCCGCTGGCGCGGGCGGTGGTGCGCACGGCGAGAGCCCGGCCCTGGCACGCGACGGTGGTGGTCACGGCCCTGGCCGGGCTCTCGTTCGGCTACGGCACGTACCTCGTCGTGTACGCGCGCACACCGCTCTAGGTCTGCTGCTTACTCGTCGCCGTCTTCGGGGTTCTCGGCCTCGTTGACGGCCTCTTCCAGGCCGAGCTGCTCGACCAGCCACTTGTCGAACTCGATCGCGGCCCGCACCCAGCTGACCGTGGACGAGACGAAGTGGTTGATGTCGACACCCATGCCGATCAGCATCTGGGCCTCACCGATGAGACGGACGGTGCCGTCGTCGTGGGTGTGGGTGTAGACCTTGGGCCACAGGGTCCGCCGGTTCCAGTCGTCGATGGACTCCAGCAGCTCGGGCTTCTCGTCGATCTTGTGGGGGCGGTCGTAGAACGTCCGCACCGAGAAGACGGCCTGCTCGTCCTCGCCGCGGAACATGAAGTACGTACGGAACTGCTCCCACGGCGCCGCGAGGTCACCCTCGTCGTCGACGACGTACTTGAGCTCCATCTGGTCGAGGAGCTGCTTCACGAGATCCTGATCCGGGACGACGGGGCCCGCCGGTCCTTGGGGCTGCGGCTCGGGCTGGCCCCCGAAGTTCGGAATCGAGGACGGGTCGATGGTCACCGTGTTTTTCCCTTCATGCGGATCCCGCCATCCTCCCCCATCCGGGGAGGGGGGTGGCAACCCCCGCCCCGGCGGGTTCATCTCCCGTTGGCGGAATTCCGCTCAGAGCGTTTTTCCAGTCCCCTGACCGGCGTTTTCCACAGCCTCCTCCGCCGTCGCCGGTCCTACGATCAGCCCCTCCCCGAAGGCATCCACGCGGACCGTGTCGCCGTCCTTGACCTCGCCGGAGAGGATCTCCCGGGCGAGGCGGTCGCCGATGGCCGTCTGGACCAGGCGGCGCAGCGGGCGGGCGCCGTACGCCGGGTCGTTGCCCTCCTCGGCGAGCCAGGCCAGGGCCTCGGGGGTGATCTCCAGGGAGAGCCGGCGGTCGGCGAGGCGCCTGGCGAGGCGGTCGATCTGGAGCCGGGCGATCCGGGCCAGCTCGTCCTTCTCCAGGGCCGAGAAGACCACCAGGTCGTCCAGGCGGTTCAGGAACTCCGGCTTGAAGGACCGCCGGACCGTCTCCAGGACCTGCTCCTTCTTCTCCTGAGGGCTGAGCGCCGGGTCGACCAGGTACTGGCTGCCCAGGTTGGACGTCAGCACCAGGATGGTGTTGCGGAAGTCGACCGTGCGGCCCTGGCCGTCGGTGAGGCGGCCGTCGTCCAGCACCTGGAGGAGGATGTCGAAGACCTCGGGGTGGGCCTTCTCCACCTCGTCCAGCAGGACCACGGTGTAGGGCCTGCGGCGGACCGCCTCGGTGAGCTGGCCGCCCTCCTCGTAGCCGACGTAGCCGGGCGGGGCGCCGACCAGCCGGGCCACGCTGTGCTTCTCGCTGTACTCCGACATGTCGATGCGGACCATCGCCCGCTCGTCGTCGAAGAGGAAGTCGGCGAGCGCCTTCGCCAGCTCCGTCTTGCCGACGCCGGTCGGACCGAGGAAGAGGAAGGAGCCGGTGGGGCGGTCCGGGTCGGCGATCCCGGCGCGGGACCGTCGCACGGCGTCCGACACCGCTCGTACGGCCTCGGTCTGGCCGATCAGGCGGCGGCCCAGCTCGTCCTCCATGCGGAGCAGCTTCTGGGTCTCGCCCTCCAGCAGGCGCCCGGCCGGGATGCCGGTCCAGGCGGCCACCACGTCGGCGATGTCGTCGGAGCCGACCTCGTCCTTGACCATGGTGTCCTTGGCCGTCTCCTCCTCGGCCTCGGACGCGGCCTCCAGCTCCTTCTCCAGCTGCGGGATCTCGCCGTAGAGCAGCTTGGAGGCGGTGTCGAAGTCGCCGTCGCGCTGGGCGCGTTCGGCGGTGCCGCGCAGGGCGTCGAGCTTCTCCTTCAGCTCGCCGACCCGGTTCAGGGACTGCTTCTCGCGCTCCCAGCGGGCGTTGAGGCCGCGCAGGTCCTCCTCCTTGTCGGCGAGGTCGCGGCGCAGCTTCTCCAGACGCTCCCGGGAGGCCGGGTCGGTCTCCTTCTCCAGCGCCAGCTCCTCCATCTTCAACCGGTCGACGGAGCGCTGGAGTTCGTCGATCTCGACCGGTGAGGAGTCGATCTCCATGCGGAGCCGGGAGGCCGCCTCGTCGACGAGGTCGATGGCCTTGTCGGGGAGGAAGCGGGAGGTGATGTAGCGGTCGGAGAGGGTCGCGGAGGCGACCAGTGCCGAGTCCGCGATCTGCACCTTGTGGTGGGCCTCGTAACGGCCCTTCAGACCACGGAGGATGGCGATGGTGTCCTCGACCGTGGGCTCCGCCACCAGCACCTGCTGGAAGCGGCGCTCCAGGGCCGGGTCCTTCTCGATGCGCTCGCGGTACTCGTCGAGGGTGGTGGCGCCGACCATGCGCAGCTCGCCGCGGGCCAGCATCGGCTTGAGCATGTTGCCGGCGTCCATCGCCGAGTCGCCGCCGGCGCCCGCGCCGACGACCGTGTGCAGCTCGTCGATGAAGGTGATGATCTGCCCGTCGGAGTCCTTGATCTCGGCGAGGACGGTCTTCAGCCGCTCCTCGAACTCGCCCCGGTACTTGGCGCCGGCGACCATGGCCCCCAGGTCCAGCGAGACCAGCCGCTTGTCCTTCAGCGACTCGGGCACGTCCCCCTTCACGATCCGCTGCGCGAGCCCCTCCACGACGGCGGTCTTGCCGACGCCGGGCTCGCCGATGAGGACGGGGTTGTTCTTCGTGCGGCGGGAGAGGACCTGCACGACCCGGCGGATCTCGGTGTCCCGGCCGATGACCGGGTCGAGCTTGCCGTCCCGGGCGGCGGCGGTGAAGTCGGTGCCGAACTTCTCCAGCGCCTTGTACTGGCCCTCGGGGTCGGCGGTGGTCACCCGGCGACCGCCGCGCGCCTTCTGGAAGGCCTCGGCCAGCTTCTTCGCGGAGGCGCCCTGCCGGTCGAGCACCTCACCGGCCGCGCCGCCCTTCGCGGCGATGCCGATGAGCAGGTGCTCGGTGGAGAGGTAGTCGTCGCCGAGGTCCTTGGCGCGTTCGCCGGCGTCGGCGATGACCGCGAGCAGGTCGCGGTTCGGCTGCGGGGGCGCGACCGTGGAACCGGTCACGCTGGGCAGCGCGGCCAGCACGCGCTCGGCGCCCTGGCGTACGGCGGCCTGGTCGGCGTCGACCGCCGAGAGCAGGTCGGTGATGTTCTCGTTGTCCTGCCCCGCCAGCAGAGCCAGCAGCAGGTGGGCAGGGGTGAGGTCGGCGTGCCCCTCGGTCACGGCCCGGCTGCTGGCCGCGTTGATCGCGTCCCGGCTCCTGTTGGTCAGCTCGGCGTCCACGTTCGCGTTCTCCTCCTCGGCGTCGTACGGCTGACTCAGTCAACGTACACAAAGTTGAGTCTATTCCACTCAAGGTGCGATCGGGAGTCCTTCCGGGGACTACCTTCCGGACCATGAGCACCTACCGCGTGAACCCTGCCGCACCGGACGAGGCCTACCTGCGCTTCTGGCAGGAACGGCACCTGTGCACCCTCACCACCCTGCGCCGCGACGGCAGCCCGCACGTCGTCCCCGTGGGAGTGACCTACGACCCGGAGGCGGGACTGGCCCGGGTGATCACCAACCGGTCGAGCGTGAAGGTGTCCCACGTGCTGGCCGCGGGGCCCGAGGGGGCGCGGGTGGCGGTGTGCCAGGTGGCGGGCCGGCGCTGGGCGACGCTGGAGGGGCGGGCACGGGTCAGCGGCGAGCCGGAGCGGGTGGCGGAGGCGGAGCGGCGGTACGCCGAGCGGTACGGGCGGACACCCGCGGAGAACCCGTCCCGGGTGGTCGTCGAGATCACGGTGGAGCGGGCGCTGGGCCGGGGGTGACGGCAGGGGCGAAGAGAGCGGCGGGCGGAGTGAGGGGCGGGGCGGCGGGCGGGCGGGACAGCCGGGTGGCCGACCCGTTCCGGCGGCCGGTTTCAGCCAGCGTGGGATATGGCCGATACCGGCCGATACGGCGAAATGTCCCCCGAAAACTGCAGCGGCGTCACCGTGTTCAGGTCACG